>NZ_JBPQTS010000054.1:0-40408 GCF_051386455.1 Streptomyces sp. URMC 124 | reverse complement strand
CCCCCGGACCCCCGTATCGCTCTGAACGCGCTCGTCCTCAAGCGCCGGACGGGCTGAGATACGGCTGCCGGGAAGGGACCGGCAGGGGAAAAATCAACCGCACGTACGCGCACCCGCATGCAGCGCCAGCGCCGTGTTCGGCGCCACCGTGGCCGTGAAGCGGCCGTTGGCGTCCACCGTCACCCGTCGCCCGCTCTGCACGTCGCAGTACTCGCCGCCCGGCAGGGACGTCTGGAAGGTGCGGCCGAGCGCGAAGGCCTCGTGGTTGACGACGACGTAGCCCTTGTCGCCCCGTCCGAAGGCGATGGCTTGGTAGCCGTTGTCCCACCAGTCACCGACCGCCGCGCCCCGCACCGCGTTGCGGAAGCCGACCATGCTCCGAATCTCAGGCCACTTGTGCTGGCACTTCCAACCGTCCTGCCAACAAGCCCCCACTGCACCTCCGTTCGGCGGCCCCGCGTCGCGGTCGGTGAACTCGTAGCCGGAGTGCACGTCGGGCGAGCCGTAGGGCCAGGCGAGCATGAAGACGCCTGCCAGGGTGTAGGCGGCGCCGTCCTTGTAGCTGAGGGTGTCGCCGCCGCGCTCGGTGTCGTGGTTGTCGACGAAGACGGAGGCCTGTCCGCCGGGGAGGTAGCCCCAGCCCTCGCCGTAGTTCTTGAGGTAGGCGAGCCGTTCGTGCTGGAACACCCGCTTGAGGTCGCGCGCGTAGCGGAACTCCTGGACGTCACCGGTGCCGAGGTACTCCTCCGGCTGGACGGCCTCGCCCGCGCCGTGGATCGTTTCCTGCTTCCAGTAGACGCCGCTGCGGCTCAGCCGGGACTTGATGTCGGCGAGGTCGGCCGCGGGGACGTGCTTGGCGGCGTCGATGCGGAAGCCGTCGACGCCGAGCGAGAGCAGGTCGTTCAGGTAGCGGGCGATGCGCTCGCGCACGGGCTCCTCGCCCGTGTCGAGGTCGGCGAGGCCGACGAGTTCGCAGTCCTGGACGTTGCGGCGGTCGCGGTAGTCGGTGACCACGGTGGTGCAGTCGTCCATGTCCTGGGGCCGGTACGTGCCGGGGTAGTCGTACTTCGTATACGCGGAGCCGCCGGTTCCGGTGCCGGATCCGGCGGCCATGTGGTTGACGACGGCGTCGACGACGACCTTGACGCCCGCGCTGTGGCAGGAATCGACCATGTTCGCGAAGGCCGCCCGGTCGCCCAGCCGGCCCGCTATCGCATAGCCCACCGGCTGGTACGAGGTCCACCACTGCGGGCCCTGCACGTGCTCCTGCGGCGGGGAGACCTGGACGTAGCCGTAGCCGGCCGGTCCGAGGGCCTCCCCGCACTCCTTCGCGACCGCGTCGTACTTCCACTCGAAGAGGACGGCCGTGACGTCCTTCCCGCCGGGCGCGGCCGCTTCCGCGCGGGGGACACAGACCGTGACGGAGGCCGCCAGAGCAAAGGCCACAGAAAGGATTCTTCGGGCTGTCGCAGGCATGCGGAGCTCCTGGGGTGGGGGATGTGCAGCAATGAAGGTTCTTGCGCAAGCCGTTCGCAAGCCAACCGGAACCTGCCGCGCACGAGACCGTACGAGCCGGGTAACGGCCGGTCAACCCCTAGGACACGAGACGGTTACCACCGAGAAATCTCGCCGTTTCGTTCTTGCAAACCCTTTCGCAAGAGATTGCAGCCTGTTACCTTCCTCCACAGCTCGGGGCCGCCCGCGACGGTCGGCCTCCTTCACGAGGAGATCCATATGCGAAGAGGCATATCGGTCGCTGCCGTCGTCGGTGTGCTGGCACTCACCGCGACCGCGTGCGGCGGTGACGGCGGCAGCGGGAACGACGGCGCCAAGGCGGCGAGCGACCCGGGCAGCGTCAGCGGCACGGTGACCTGGTGGGACACCTCGGACGCCACCAACGAGGCGCCCGCGTTCAAGAAGCTGGTCTCGGCCTTCGAGCAGAAGTACCCGAAGATCAAGGTCGAGTACGTCAACGTGCCGTTCGACCAGGCCCAGCAGAAGTTCAAGACCGCCGCCGCCACCGGCAAGGGCGCCCCGGACGTGCTGCGCTCCGACGTCGGCTGGACGCCCGGCTTCGCCCAGCTCGGCTACCTCAAGGACCTCACCGGCACGCCGGCGCTCGAGGCGCCCGAGGACTTCCTGGAGGGCCCGCTGAAGAACGCGGCCTACCAGGGCAAGACCTACGGCGTCCCGCAGGTCACCGACACCCTCGGACTGCTCTACAACAAGGAGCTGTTCGCCAAGGCGGGCGTCGACAAGCCCCCGGCCACCTGGCAGGAGGTCAAGGACGCCGCCCTGAAGATCAAGGACAAGACGGGCGCCGAGGGCATCGGCCTCAGCCCCGACAGCTACTACTCGCTGCCCTTCCTCTACGGCGAGAAGAGCGACATGGTCGACGTCGCCAAGAAGAAGATCACCATCTCCTCGGCCGCGTCCCGCAAGGGCATCGAGACGGCCGTCGACCTCGTGAAGTCCGGCGCCGCGCCCAAGCCGGCCGGCACCGACGGCTACAACGCCCTCAAGACGGACTTCAAGAACGGCAAGCTGGCGATGCTGATCGACGGTCCCTGGGCGACCAAGGAGATCTTCGGCGGCGACGCGTACAAGTCCAAGGACAACCTGGGCATCTCGGCCATCCCGGCCGGTTCCACGGGCACCGCGGGCGCCCCGGTCGGCGGCCACAACCTGGTGGTCTACGCCGGCTCGAAGAACTTCGACGCCTCCTACCTCTTCACGCGCTTCATGACCGACGCCGCGCAGCAGGAGCAGGTCTCCACCGGCGTGGGCGTGCTGCCGACGCGCAAGTCCGCCTACACCAAGGAGGTCCTGGCCGACCCGGTGCGCAGCGCGTACTACAAGGCCCTCGACAAGGCCCACCCGCGGCCGGCGATCCCGCAGGGCGGCGACCTGTTCACGGACTGGCTGCAGCACTACACGAAGATCCTCACGCTCAAGGAGGAGCCCAAGGAAGGGCTCGACGCCACGGCCAAGGCCTGGCAGTCCGCGCTCCTCAAGGACTACGGCGTCGAGGAGTAGGGCCTGATGGCCACAGTCGTCACCACGGTCAGGCGCTCCTTCAGCACCCACTGGTACGCGTGGGCGATGGTGCTGCCCGTCGTCATCGTCCTGGCGGTCCTCGTCGGCTACCCACTGGGCAAGGGCGTCTACCTGTCGTTCACCGACGCCAACGAGGCGAACGTCGGGCGCACCATCGGGGTCAACCACATCGAGGCGACCTACAAGTCGGTGGGCCTGGACAACTACTGGAAGGTGCTCTCCGGGCAGGAGGGCCACTTCTACTCCCGCCTCGGCTGGACGGTCGTGTGGACCGCCTCGTGCGTGTTCCTGCACTACACGCTCGGCCTGGGGCTCGCCCTCCTGCTCAACCGGCCGATGCGCTTCAGGGCGCTGTACCGGGTGCTGCTGATCCTGCCGTGGGCGGTGCCGGCCTTCGTCGCCACCTTCTCCTGGCGGCTGATGTTCAACGAGAAGTACGGCGTGCTCAACGCCTTCCTGACGAAGCTGGGCCTGGACCCGGTGGACTGGCTGGGCGACGCGACGCTGCAGAAGGTGTCGGCGGTGGCGGTCAACGTCTGGCTGGGCGTGCCGTTCATGATGGTCGCGATCCTCGGCGGGCTGCAGTCCATCCCGCGGGAGCTGCACGAGGCCGCGGAGATGGACGGCGCCACCCCCTGGCAGCGCTTCCGGCACGTGACGCTGCCGGGGCTGAAGTCGGTGAGCGGGACGGTGATCCTGCTCGGGGTGATCTGGACGTTCAACATGTTCCAGGTGATCTACCTGCTGATCGGCCAGGGCGCGAGCTCCGAGAGCGAGATCCTGGTGACGTACGCCTACCGGCTCGCCTTCCAGGGCGTGCGCGACTACGCGGGCTCGGCCACGTACGGCATCCTCATCCTCTCGCTGTTGCTGGTCTTCGCCGTCTTCTACCGCAGGATGCTCAACCGACAGGAGACCGTGCGATGAGCGCCGTCCAGCCCGTACGGCCCTCCGGGCACCGCTCGCGCGAGCAGCGTTCGCGCACGGCCTCGGCCGCGCTGCACACGGCGCTGGTCGCCGCGAGCCTGGTGTCGCTCTTCCCCATCGCCTTCATCGTCTTCGTGTCGCTGCGGGGGCGCGACGGCTGGCAGGAGCCCACGCGGTTCGTCGGCTTCGACGTCTCGAACTACAGCCACATCCTCGGCGAGACCAAGTTCCTGACCTGGTTCGGCAATTCGGTGATCGTGGCGCTGGGGGCGACCGTCCTCGGGGTGCTCATCGCGGCGACGGCGGGCTACGCCGTCTCGCGGATGCGCTTCCCCGGCCACCGGCCGCTGATGTGGACCTTCCTGGTCGTTCAGATGTTCCCGATGGCGGTGCTGATCGTGCCGCTGTACAACATTCTCGGTGAGCTGGAACTCCTGGACTCCTACACCGGGCTGATCGTGACGTACTGCTCGATCTCCGTGCCGTTCTGCGCGTGGATGCTCAAGGGGTACTTCGACACCGTCCCCGTCGAGATCGACGAGGCGGGGCGGGTGGACGGGCTGACCCCCTTCGGGACGTTCTGGCGGCTCATCGTGCCGCTCGCCCGCCCGGGCCTGGCCGTGACCGGCTTCTACTCCTTCATCACCGCCTGGGGCGAGGTCGCCTTCGCCACCCAGTTCATGAGCAGCGAGGAGCACTACACCCTCGCCGTGGGCCTGCAGACGTTCGTGGGCCAGCAGAAGGCCGAGTGGGGCCTGATGACGGCGGCGGCCGTGCTGATCACCGTTCCGGCGGCCGTGGTGTTCTTCGTCGCCCAGCGGCACCTGGTGGCCGGCCTCACCGCGGGCGGCACCAAGGGCTGACCGCCACCGGCACCCGCTGACCTTGTCCGCCCGCCGTCGTTGACCCGTGGGGATCTGCTGGATCCCCCGCTTCCGCCTCCGCAACCGAATCGATAGGACGTACATGACCCAGGACCTCGCGCCCTCCGTCCGCCCGGCCGCCGCCTCCGCGAGCGAGGGCGCATCCGAGACCGGGGGATGGTGGCGCAGCGCCGTCATCTACCAGGTGTACGTGCGCTCGTTCGCCGACAGCGACGGCGACGGCATCGGCGACCTGCGCGGGATCCGCGACCGCCTGCCGTACCTGGCCGAGCTGGGCGTGGACGCGGTGTGGCTCACGCCGTTCTACGCCTCCCCGCAGGCGGACGGCGGCTACGACGTCGCGGACTACCGGGCCGTGGACCCGCTGTTCGGGGACCTGTCCGACGCGGACGACCTGGTGCGGGAGGCGCACCGGCTGGGCCTGCGGGTGATCGTCGACATCGTGCCCAACCACACCTCGGACCAGCACGCCTGGTTCCGGGCGGCCCTCGCCGACAGAGAGGGCGGTCCGGCGCGGGAGCGCTACCACTTCCGGCCGGGCCGCGGCGCGGCCGGGGAACTGCCGCCGAACGACTGGGAGTCGGTCTTCGGCGGCCCGGCGTGGACGCGCACGGCCCGCCCGGACGGCACTCCCGGCGAGTGGTACCTACACCTGTTCGCTCCGGAGCAGCCCGACCTCAACTGGGAGAACGAGGAGGTCCGCGAGGAGTTCGAGTCCGTGCTCCGCTTCTGGCTGGACCTGGGCGTGGACGGCTTCCGCATCGACGTCGCGCACGGCATGGTCAAGGCGCCGGGGCTGCCGGACATCGGGCTGAGCGAGCAGGCCAAGCTCATCGGCGCGCAGGTGCTGCCCTTCTTCGACCAGGACGGGGTGCACGAGATCCACCGCGCCTGGCGGCGGCTGCTGGACTCCTACCCGGGCGAGCGGATCGGCGTGGCGGAGGCGTGGGCGCCGACCTCGGAGCGGCTCGCGCTGTACGTGCGTCCGGACGAGCTGCACCAGGCGTTCAACTTCCAGTTCCTGACCTGCGACTGGGGCGCCGGCGCGATGCGCACGGTGATCGAGGAGTCGCTGGCGGCGACCCTGTCGGTGGGCGCGCCCACGACGTGGGTGCTCTCCAACCACGACGTGGTGCGGCACACCACGCGCTACGGCGGCGGCGAGCGGGGCCTGGCGCGGGCGCGGGCCGCGGCGCTGCTGATGCTGGCGCTGCCGGGCTCGGCGTACGTCTACCAGGGCGAGGAGCTGGGCCTGCCGGAGGTCGTGGACCTGCCGGACGAGGTGCGCCAGGACCCGGCGTTCTTCCGCGGCGACGGGCAGGACGGCACGCGCGACGGCTGCCGGGTGCCGATCCCGTGGTCGGGCGAGGACGCCCCCTACGGCTTCGGGCCGGGCGGCAGCTGGCTGCCGCAGCCGGAGCAGTGGGCGGAGCTGTCGGTGGCGGCGCAGTCCGGGGACCCGCGCTCGACGCTGGAGCTCTACCGCTCGGCGCTGGCCCTGCGCCACGAGCTGCCGGGCCTGGGCGACGGGGAGATGACGTGGCTGGAGGCGCCCGAGGGCGTGCTGGCCTTCGCCCGCCCGGGCCTGGTGTGCACGCTGAACACGGGCGAGGACGAGGTGGGGATGCCGGTGCCGGGCCGCCCGGTGCTGGCCACGGCCGCCCTGGAATTCACCGGTGGTACGGTCCGTATCCCCGTCGATTCATGTGTTTGGTGGGCAGTCTGAAATGCGACCGGTAAGGTCCAGTCCTGTGACCGCACGGCTGGCCGATATCGCAGCCCAAGCGGGTGTCAGCGAAGCAACCGTCAGCCGGGTACTCAACGGGAAGCCGGGGGTCGCCGCCTCCACCCGCGAGTCCGTGCTGGCCGCGCTCGACGTCCTGGGCTACGAGCGCCCCGTGCGGCTGCGGCAGCGCAGCGCGGGCCTGGTCGGGCTGATCACGCCCGAGCTGGAGAACCCCATATTCCCGGCCTTCGCTCAGGTGATAGGCCAGGCCCTGACGCGCCAGGGCTACACCCCGGTGCTGGCCACGCAGACGCCCGGCGGCTCCACGGAGGACGAGCTCACGGAGATGCTCGTCGACCGCGGGGTCTCCGGCATCATTTTCGTCTCCGGGCTGCACGCCGACACCTCGGCGGACATGGGGCGTTACGAGCGGCTGCGCGCGCAGGGCGTTCCCTTCGTCCTGATCAACGGTTTTTCGCCGAAGGTACGGGCCCCGTTCGTGTCCCCGGACGACCGGGCGGCGGTCCGGCTGGCCGTCACCCATTTGGCGGCACTGGGGCACCGGCGGATCGGCCTGGCGCTGGGTCCGCACCGTTACGTGCCGGTGCAGCGCAAGATCGAGGGGTTCCTGCGCAGCATGCGCGAGGAGCTGGGCCTGCCGGAGGACGAGGCGGGGCAGCTGGTGCAGCACTCGCTGTTCTCGCTGGAGGGCGGTCAGGCGGCGGCAGCGGCGCTCATCGAGCGCGGCTGCACGGCCGTGGTGTGCGCGAGCGACATGATGGCGCTGGGCGTGATCCGGGCGGCGCGTCAGCACGGCCTGGAGGTCCCGCGGGACATCTCGGTCGTCGGCTTCGACGACTCGCCGCTCATCGCCTTCACGGACCCGCCGCTGACCACGATCCGGCAGCCGGTGCAGTCGATGGGCCAGGCCGCGGTGCGCGCGCTGCTGGAGGAGGTCGGCGGCACTCCGGCGCCGCACAGCGAGTTCGTCTTCCTGCCCGAACTGGTGGTTCGGGGTTCAACCGCATCGGTCCCGGAATCCCGGCCGAAAGCGGGCGAAGACCAGACTTGGGGATGATCTGCCGCAGGCCGGTTTCTGGCAGACTGTTTCCCTATGGGTGAAGCGACGGCAAGGACACTGGAAGGCCGTACGGCCGCCCCGCCACCCACCGAGGAGCGAGCGGACCGGCCGCCGGCGGATCGTGTCACCGGACAGCGGGCCGGCCTGCGGAGGCTTCGGGCTCCACGCAGGCCGCGCCTGTGGTTCGAGGTGCTGCTGATCGCGGTGAGTTACTGGACCTACTCCCTGGTGCGGAACGCCGTTCCCGAGCAGCGGACGGCGGCGCTCCGCAATGCGGACTGGATATGGCGGGCCGAGCACACGCTGCACATCGCCGTGGAGAGCACGATCAACCACGCCGTGAATTCGGTGACGTGGCTGATCGTGGGCATGAACTACTACTACGCCACCTTGCACTTCGTCCTGACGATCGGCGTGCTGGTCTGGCTCTACCGATGGCATCCCGGCCGCTATTCCGCCGCCCGTCTCGCCCTCTTCGCCACCACCGCCGTCGCCCTGCTCGGCTATTACCTCTTCCCCCTCGCCCCGCCCCGCCTGATGTCCGGCGAGCACTTCGTCGACACCGTGGTGGTCCACCACACCTGGGGCTCCATGGCCTCGGGCAACCTGGCCGACATGTCCAACCAGTACGCGGCGATGCCCTCGATGCACATCGGCTGGTCCACCTGGTGCGGCGTCGTCGTCGCGATGGTGGCGCGCCCGCTGTGGGCGAAGGTGCTGGGCCTGCTCTATCCCGTCGCCACGCTGGTGGTCATCGTGGCGACGGCCAACCACTTCTGGCTCGACGCCGTGGGGGGCCTGCTCTGCCTCGCGTTCGGCTTCGCCGTCTCCTTCGTGTGGTTCGGGGCGACGCCGGGCCGGCTCGCGCGGCGCGTGGCGTAGGGACCCGCGGCCCGGGGGCCGCGGCTCACGCCCCGTAGAACAGCTCGTCGACGACGGCCCGGGCGCGCCGCGTGGTGCGCCGGTAGTCGTCGAGCATGTCCCCCACGTGACCCGGTTCGTAGCCCAGGTAGCGGCCCACGGCCGCCAGCTCCCGCGGCTCCGTGGGGAAGGTGTCCCCGGACCGGCCGCGCACGAGCATGACCGCATTGCGCACGCTCGTCGCGAGAACCCACGCATCGTCCAGGATGGCAGCAGCCTCCGCGCTCAGCAGCTCGGCGGCGCACGCGGCCGCCAGCGCCTTGCGGGTGCGGGTCGTGCGCAGCCCGGGCTCCGCCCAGGCGTGCCGCAGCTGCAGCAGCTGCACGGTCCACTCCACGTCCGACAGGCCGCCGCGCCCGAGCTTGGTGTGGGTCGTCGGGTCCGCGCCGCGCGGCAGGCGCTCGCTCTCCATGCGGGCCTTGAGCCGCCGGATCTCGCGCACCGCGTCCTCGCCGAGGCCCTCGGCGGGATAGCGCAGCGGATCGATCAGGTCGATGAACCGCTGCCCCAGCTCGGCGTCGCCCGCCACCGGCTTGGCGCGCAGCAGCGCCTGGCTCTCCCACACCAGCGACCAGCGCCGGTAGTAGGCGGCGTACGAGGCGAGGCTGCGCACGATGGGGCCCGACTTGCCCTCGGGCCTGAGGTCCGTGTCGATGTGCAGGGGCGGATCGGTCGTGGGAAGTTGGAGGAGGCGCCGCATCTCCCCCGCGACGGCGGAGGCCGCCTTGGCCGCCTCCTCGTCGGAGACGCCCTCGCGGGGCTCGTGCACGAAGAGCACGTCGGCGTCCGAGCCGTAGCCCTGCTCGTGGCCGCCGAAGCGGCCCATGCCGATGACGGCGAAGCGCGTGGGCAGGGTGTCGCCCCACTCGGCGCGCACGGCGGCGCGCAGGGCCCCCGCGACGGCGGCGGCATTGAGGTCGGAGACGGCGTCGCCGACGGTGTCGACGCGGACGTGGGGGTCGCGCTCGCCGTTGGCCGCGGCCGCGCCGGGGGCGCCGCCCCGCCCGTACGCCCCGATGATGTCCGCGGCGGCGGTGCGGAACAGCTCGCGGCGGCGGACCCCGCGGACGGCGACGATCGCGGCCTCGGCGCCCTCCGAGCGGTTGACGGCGGCCAGCGTCTCCTGTTCGAGGGCCTCCCGGCCGCGCGGGCGCAGGCCCTCGGGGTCGCCGAGCAGGGCCACGGCCTCGGGGGCGCGCAGCAGCAGGTCGGGGGCGAGGCGGCCGGCGGAGAGCACGCGGGCGAGGTTCTCGGCGGCGGCGCCCTCGTCGCGCAGCAGGCGCAGGTACCAGGGGGTGCGGCCGAGGGCGTCGGAGACCATGCGGAAGCCCCGCAGGCCGGCGTCGGGGTCGGCGGAGTCGGCGAACCAGCCGAGCAGGACGGGCAGCAGGGTGCGCTGGATGGCGGCCTTGCGGGACACGCCCGAGGCGAGCGCCTCCAGGTGGCGCAGGGCGGCGGCGGGGTCGGCGTAGCCGAGGGCCTGCAGGCGGTTGCCCGCCTCCTTGGCGCTGAGCCGGATCGCCCCCGGCTCCAGCTGGGCGACGGCGTCCAGCAGCGGCCGGTAGAAGAGCTTCTCGTGCAGCCGGCGCACCTCGCGGGCGTGCCGCTTCCACTCGCGGGCGAGCCCGTCCACCGGCTCCGTGCCCGGCGGCCACGACAGGACGCGGGCCAGGGAGCGGCCGAGGCGGCGCTGGTCGGCCTCGGCCTCCGGCATCAGGTGGGTGCGGCGCAGGCGGTGGAGCTGGATGTGGTGCTCCATGGCGCGCAGGAAGCGGTAGGCGGCGTCGAGCGCGGCGGCGTCGGTGCGGCCCACGTAGCCGCCCGCGGCCAGGGCGGTCAGGGCGTCGAGGGTGCCGGAGGCGCGCACCGTGGCGTCCCCGCGGCCGTGGACGAGCTGCAGCAGCTGCACGGCGAACTCGACGTCGCGCAGGCCGCCCGGGCCCAGCTTGAGCTCGCGGTCGACCTGGCCGGCGGGGATGGAGGCGATGACGCGGCGGCGCATCTGCTGCACGTCGGGCACGAAGTTGTCGCGCTCGGCGGCCTGCCACACCAGGGGGGCGACGGCGTCCGCGTAGGCCTGCCCCAGGGTGAGGTCTCCGGCGACCGGGCGGGCCTTGAGCAGGGCCTGGAACTCCCAGGTCTTGGCCCAGCGTTGGTAGTAGGCGAGGTGGCTGGAGAGGGTGCGCACCAGGGGGCCGTTGCGGCCCTCGGGCCGCAGGTTGGCGTCCACGGGCCAGATGGTGCCCTCGGGCGTGACGTCCGAGCACACGCGCATCATCCGCGAGGCCAGGCGCGTGGCGGCCTGCAGGGCCGGCCCCTCGGCCGTCCCCTCCTTCGCCTCCGCCACGAAGACGACGTCCACGTCCGAGACGTAATTGAGCTCGCCGCCGCCGCACTTGCCCATGCCGATGACCGCGAGCCTGCAGGCCGCCGCGTCCCCGGGCTGCTCCTCGGCGGCGATGGCGAGGGCGGCGCGCAGGGTGACGGTGGCCAGGTCCGCGAGCTCGGCGGCGGTCTGGGCCACGTCGGTCGTGCCGCACACGTCCCGCGCGGCGATCGTCAGCAGGCAGCGGCGGTAGGCGGCGCGCAGGGCGTCGGCCGCGTCCAGCCCGGCCTCCCGGCCGCCGCGCGCGCCGTCGGCCAGCGCCTTCTCGAACTCCGCAACGCCCGGGTTGAGATCGGCCGCCTCGTAGGTGACGAGCGCGTGCCAGTCGCCGGGGTGGCGGGCCAGGTGGTCGCCCAGCGCCTCGGAGGCGCCGAGCACCCCGAGCAGCCGGTCGCGCAGCGGCTTGGCGGTGACCAGCGTGTCCATCAGGGCCTGGCGGTCGCCGCCGTCGCGGGCGTCCAGCGCCTCGGCGAGCCGCAGCAGGCCGTGCAGCGCGAGATCGGGATCGGCGGTGGCGCCGAGGGCGTCCAGCAGGACGGGGTCGGTGCGTCCGGCCGCGAGCGCCGGAGCCTCCAGCCGCCGCTCGGCGGCTGCCGGATCGGTGAAGCCGTACTTCAGCAGCCGGGTGTACGAGCTGCTGCGACGCCCTTCAGGCAGTGTCATCGGCACCTCTCGCTCGCGCGCTGCCGCCATGATAGCCACGGGGCCGCACGGCCCCGCGGCCCCGTCTCCCGCCTAGAGCACCGGCAGCATCTTGCGCAGCTCGAAGGCGGTGACCTCCGAGCGGTACTCCTCCCACTCCTGCTTCTTGTTGCGCAGGAAGAAGTCGAAGACGTGCTCGCCGAGGGTCTCGGCCACCAGTTCGCTGCGCTCCATCAGCTCGATGGCCTCGCCGAGGTTCTGCGGCAGCGGCTCGATGCCCATGGCGCGGCGCTCGGAGTCGGACAGCGCCCACACGTCGTCGTCGGCGCCGGCCGGGAGCTCGTAGCCCTCCTCGATGCCCTTCAGGCCCGCGGCCAGCAGGACCGCGTAGGTCAGGTACGGGTTGGCGCCGGAGTCGATGGAGCGGACCTCGACGCGCGTCGAACCGGTCTTGCCGGGCTTGTACATGGGCACGCGGATGAGCGCGGAGCGGTTGTTGTGGCCCCAGCAGATGTACGAGGGGGCCTCGCCGCCCGCGCCCGCGGTGCGCTTCGAGCCGCCCCAGATGCGCTTGTACGAGTTGACCCACTGGTTGGTGACGGCGGAGGTCTCCGCGGCGTGCCGCAGCAGACCGGCGATGAAGGACCGGCCGACCTTGGAGAGCTGGTACTCGGCGCCGGACTCGTAGAAGGCGTTGCGGTCGCCCTCGAAGAGCGACAGGTGGGTGTGCATGCCCGAGCCGGGGTACTCGGAGAACGGCTTGGGCATGAACGTGGCCTGCACGCCCTGCTCCAGGGCCACCTGCTTCATCACGAGCCGGAAGGTCATGATGTTGTCGGCCGTGGAGAGCGCGTCGGCGTAGCGCAGGTCGATCTCCTGCTGGCCCGGGGCGCCCTCGTGGTGGCTGAACTCGACCGAGATGCCCATGGATTCGAGCATGGTGATGGCCTGGCGGCGGAAGTCCATGCCCACGTTCTGCGGGGTGTGGTCGAAGTAGCCGGAGGAGTCGGCGGGCACCGGGCGGGTGCCGTCCACCGGCTTGTCCTTCAGCAGGAAGAACTCGATCTCGGGGTGGGTGTAGAAGGTGAAGCCGAGGTCGGAGGTCTTGGCGAGGATGCGCTTGAGGACGTAGCGCGGGTCCGCGTAGGAGGGCGAGCCGTCCGGCATGAGGATGTCGCAGAACATCCGGGCGGTGCCCGGGGCCTCCGCGCGCCAGGGCAGGATCTGGAAGGTGCCCGGATCCGGCTTGGCGATCATGTCGGACTCGTAGACCCGCGCGAAGCCCTCGATCGCGGAGCCGTCGAAGCCGATGCCCTCGTCGAAGGCCTGCTCCAGCTCGGCGGGGGCGACGGCCACGGACTTCAGATAGCCGAGCACGTCGGTGAACCACAGCCGCACGAAGCGGATGTCGCGCTCTTCCAGAGTGCGGAGCACGAACTCCTGCTGCTTATCCATAGCTACCCATCCTCGCTGGTCAGGCCGCCCCTTCCCAAGCCGCGGGGCACGTCGGGGGGCATAGAGCATCCCACCACATGATGTCGAGCGCGTTGCGTGCGTGAGTCCGAACGCCGAGCCCCGGGTGCCCCTCCACCCCATCTTGCCTGCTCACCCGCCGACGCCGCACGGCCGGGCCGCCCGTCAGGCCGCCGCGGGCCCGCGCTCCGAGAGCCGCAGCAGCAGCCGGCGGGGGTACTGGACGGTGGCCAGGGGCCGCGGGCGGGGGTCCGTGCCGGGTGCGAACTCCATCCGCCAGCGGTGGCAGAGGGTGGCCAGGGCGAGCGTGGCCTCGGTCATGGCGTAGACGTCGCCGATGCACTTGCGGGCGCCCACGCCGAAGATCGCGAAGCCGTCGCGGGGCGGCCGGCCGGGCTGGTCGGCGGGCCAGCGGGCGGGGCAGAACTCCGCCGGGCGCGCGTGCACGGCCGGGCTGTGGTGGACGACCGGAGGGCTGACGACCATCGTGGTGCCGGGCGGCAGCCGGCGGCCGGCCAGCTCGACCGGGGCCGTGGTGACGCGGGTGAACAGCCATGCGGGCGGGTAGAGGCGCAGCGACTCGGTGACGATCTGCGTGGTGCGCGGCAGGTGCGGGAGGTCGGCGGGCGTCGGCGCGCGGCCGCCGAGGACCGCGTCGAGCTCGGCGTGCAGCTCGCGGGCCGCCTGCGGGTGGCGGGCCAGCGCGTACAGCGACCACGTCAGGGCCGCGGCCACGGTCTCCGAGCCGCCGAAGACCATCGTCGTGACCTGGTCGTGGATCTCGGCGTCGGACAGGCCCGCGCCGCCGTCCCCCTCCCGGGCGGCGATCAGGGTGGACAGCAGGTCGCCGTGGTCCCGCCCGCCGCTGCGGTACGCGGTGACGAGGCGGTCCACCGTGCCGTGCAGGTCGGCCAGGGCCCGCTCGTAGCGGCGGTTCGCGGGCAGCGGCAGGCGCTGCACGGGCCCGGGGACGAACATCCGCCGGAACAGGCCGCCGAGCGCGATGCGGAAGGACTCCTGGAGGCGGTCCACGTCCTCCTCCGCCGGCAGGGCCGAGAAGAGGGTGCGGGTGACCGTGCGCAGGGCGAGCCCGAACATGGCGGGGAAGACGTCGACGACCAGGCCGGCGCGCCAGGACGCGCCGAGCCGGGCCGCTTCCTGCGCCATCACCCCGGCGTAGCCCGCCAGGCGGGCGGGGTGGAAGGACGGCTGGACCAGCCGCCGCTGCCGGCGGTGGTCCCGGTGCGCGCAACTGCCCAGGCCGTTGCCGACGACGTCCCTGAACCGGGTGAAGAACGCCCCTCCCTTGTCGAAGGTCCGGTCGTCGAAGAGCACCTGCCGCAGGAGCTCGGGGTGGCACGGGACGTAGGCCGGGACGGAGCCCAGGCGGATCTCCACCAGGTCGCCGTGGGCGGGCAGGGAACGGAGGAATTCCAGGGGCCTGCGCATCAGCGGCCAGGCGTGACCGACGAGCGGCAGGGCCCCGGGGGCGGTTCCGGACACGTACGTGGCGGGCATGGCGGTCCCTCAATCGGCGGTGCGCAGAACGCGCCACGAGGTTTTCCGCCGCACCACCCCTCAAAACCCCGGGTTTCTCCGGTTTGACGGCACCTGAACGCCGGGGGCCGGCCGGGTGACCGACTCATGGAGGGGCTGATTCCGCCCTGTCGCCTCGCAGCGGGCCACCATCATGGGTGGAACGGGCCGGGGCCGCCCCCTTTCCCCCGTCGAAGGTCGCGGCAGGGCGGTCAGGGGTGGTCGGGGCTGCGGAAGTGGGTGGGTGGGGTGGTCAGGACCGCCGTGGCCACCGCCTGGGGGCGGTCGTACATCAGGAGGTGGCCCGCGGGGGCCACCGCCTCGAAGCGCCCGTCGAGCCGCTCCGCGAGCCCCCGCTGCCGTTCCAGCCAGCGCCGCTCCAGCCAGGAGCCGGTGCCGGGAGAGGCCGCGAGGACGCTCACCGGCACCGGCGGCAGGGGGTGGCTCTCGCGCAGGGCGTCCAGCTCGGCGGCCACGTCGCGGTAGCGGGCGTTCTCCATGAGCAGGGCCCGCACCACCCGCCCCGTGCCGTACGTGCGCCGCACCAGGTCGGCCGGGGCCGGGTCCTGGCGGTTGACGGAGGAGGCGCGGACGGTGAGCCGCCGCAGCGAGGGGCCGAGCGCGCGCGGCAGCCCCGACGCGGCGACGACCGCGCCGCGGGCGTGCGCGGCGGTGGTGCGCAGCCGGCGGGCGGGGACGGGCCGGGCGTCCTCCTCCACGCTGCCGTCGACGAGCACGATGCCGGCGGTGCGCTGCGGGTGCAGCCGGGCGAACGCCTCGGCGTGGAAGCCGGCCAGGGAGTGGCCGACGACCGTGACGGGCTCGCGCAGCCCCAGCGCGTCGAGCACACCGGCTATCCGGTCGGCCTCGCCGCAGGCGGTGGGCGGCTCGACGGGCGGCGCGCTGAACCCGAGGCCGGGCCGGTCGAAGCGGACGACGGTGCGGTGCGGCGTCAGGAGCGGCACGACGGGCTCCCAGTCGAACCAGCCCATGCCGAGCCCGGCGCTGAGCACGCACACCGGGCCCGCCCCTTCGCGCACCACGTGCAGCGGCACCCCGCCGACCCGCAGCATGCGCCCGGGCGGCCGCGCCGCCTCGCACTCCGGCGACCGCGGCCGCACCGTGCCGTTGACGCCCCGGCCGCCGTTCGCGCTGTTCATGGGCTCCCCCTCGTCGCTCTCCGACAAGCTAACGGACGGCGCTCTCCCGGTGCTCCGGTGCCACCCAGTGGGGTTTGCGGAACTTCAGGAACGCCAGTGGTGCGAGGAAGCCGAGCACGAGCAGCCCGCCGCCGACGGTGAGCAGGTAGCGCCACAGCGGCCCGCCGCCGAACTGCTCGGGCGGCACGAAGCCGATGCCCATGGCGGCGAGCGAGGCCACGAAGCCGGTGCCCGCGACGAGGCGCAGCGCGGGCACCCGGAAGCCGCGCGGCCGGTCCGGCTGTGTGCGTCGCAGGCGCACGGCGGCGGCGAACATCAGCAGGTAGACGACGAGGTAGATCTGCGTGGTGATCACGGAGAAGATCCAGTACGCGCTGGAGACGTCCGGGATGAAGGCGTACAGCAGCGCGATGACGGTGGTCAGCCCGCCCTGGGCGACCAAGATGTTGCGCTGGACGCCGTTCTTGTTGAGCTTCTGCAGCGCGGGCGGCAGGTAGCCCTCCTGCCGGGCGACCATCAGCAGGCCCTTGGAGGGTCCGGCCAGCCACGCGAGCATGCCGCCGAGCGCCGCCGCGACGAGCAGCACGCCGACGACCTTGGTCAGCCAGCCCACGTGGAAGTGGTCGAAGAAGCCCTGGAAGGCCTGCATGACGCCCGCGGTGAGGCTGAGGTCCTCGCCGGGCATGACCCAGCTGATGGCCAGGGCGGGCAGGATGAAGATCAGCAGGACGAGGCCGGTGGCCGCGAACACCGAGCGCGGGAACTGCTTGCCGGGCTCGCGCAGCGAGGAGACGTGGACGCCGTTCATCTCCATGCCCGCGTACGACAGGAAGTTGCCGACGATCAGCACGAGGCTGGCCAGGCCGGTCCACGGCGGCAGCAGGTGCCCGCCGTCCATGGGCGCGGCGGAAGCGTTGCCCTGGCCGAGGAAGACCAGGCCGAGGACGACGAGGACGACGCCCGGGACCAGGGTGCCGATGACGAGGCCCATGCTGGAGAGCCCGGCCACGGCCTTGGTGCCGCGGGTGGAGATCAGCACGCCGGCCCAGTAGACGACCACGATGACGATCGCGACGTACACGCCGTTGTCGGCCAGCCGCGGGTCGACGACGTACGCGAACGTGCTCGCCACGTAGGCCAGCAGGCTCGGGTAGTAGGCGATCGTCATCGCGAACTGGCACCACACGGCCAGGAAGCCCAGCGGCTTGGAGAGCCCTTCGCTGACCCAGCGGTAGATGCCGCCGGTCCAGCCCGAGGCCAGCTCGGCGGAGACCAGGGCGGTCGGCAGCAGGAAGACCACGGCCGGGAGGAGGTAGAGGAAGACGGCGGCGAGCCCGTAGAGCGCCATGGACGGCGCGGGCCGCAGGTTGGCGACGGAGGCGGTGGTCATCATCGCGAGGGTCACCCACGAGATGAACGGGGGCTGCGAGCCCTGCGGCGGTGCGGGGACGGCGGCGACGGGACGGTCGTCCCTCACCTGTTCCGTGATGGTCATGGGAGGGGGAGCGTCCTTCAGGGCCGTGCGGGGAGCGTTGAACGTTTCACCCCATAATCCCATTTCGGGGCCGTGGAACCGGCACATACCCCGCGGGGGTAGGGTGCGAGGGTGATCCGGAACGGACAGCAGGGGACGGCGGCCGCCGCGTGGTGCGGGCGCCTGTTGCTGCTCTCCGCCCTGCTGCTGGGCATCGTCACGATGCACACGCTGGGCCATCCGACGGGGCACGCGGGCAAGGCGCATGCGGCGGCTACGGAGCATGCGCGTACGGGGCATGCGCGTACAAGGCAGGAGGCCGGTGCGCATGCGGCGGCCGGGATGCATGCGCAGCAGGCGCACGCCCCTTCCCCCGGGCCCACCGCCGAGGACGGCCAGGCAGACGGACATGGGATCCATGCCGGGGGCGGTCAGGGGGTCCTCGGCGGCGGCGCCCTGCCGGCGCTCGTCCTGCTGCTGGTCACCGCCGCCCTCCGCCGTCCCGCCGCCGCCCCGGCCGCCCTCCGGGCGCGGCTGCTGCGGGCCCTGTGGCCGATCCCGCCGCCTCCACGGCACAAGTCCCTCGCCCGGCTGTCGGTGCTGCGGGTGTAGGAGCACGCGTCCGCGCGCGTTCCCACCCTGCTTCAGCGACCCCTCAGAGGTGCACTCACCCATGCGTACGCACACCCCTGCCCCTACGCGCCGCGCCGTGCTCGGCGCCGGTCTCGCCGCCGCCGGGGGCGGCCTGCTCGCCGCCTGCTCCGACGGCGCCGGCGGCTCCTCCTCCCCCTCCGCCCCGCCCGCCTCCTTCGTCACGCCCGACGGTCAGGAGGTCGCCGCGGCCGAGGCGAAGCGCGGGAGCGGCCCCGTCCGCGAGGTCCGGCTCACCGCGACCCGGGCGCAGCTCGACCTGGGCGGCCGTACGGTCACCACCTGGGCCTACGGCGACCGGCTGCCCGGCAAGGAGGTCCGGGTCACCGCGGGCGACACGCTCGCCCTCACCCTCGCCAACCACCTGCCCGAGCCCACGTCCATGCACTGGCACGGGCTCGCGCTCCGCAACGACATGGACGGCGTGCCGGGCGTCACGCAGCAGCCGGTCAAGGCGGGCGCGTCGTTCGCCTACCGCTTCGCGGTCACCCACCCGGGCACGTACTGGTTCCACCCGCACTCGGGCGTCCAGCAGGACCGCGGGCTGTACGCGCCGCTGATCGTGGAGGACCCGAAGGAGCCGCTGCAGTACGACAAGGAGTGGGTCGTCGTCCTCGACGACTGGGTGGACGGGGTGGACGGCAGCACCCCGGACGCGGTCCTGGCGGAGCTGGCCAAGGGCATGGACCACGACATGGGCGGGATGGACCACGGCGGGGGCGGCATGGACCACGGCGGTGGGGGCGGCGGCATGCACCACATGTCGATGACGTCCGCAGCATCGGCCACGCCGGCGCCCGGGAAGTCCCCGTCCCGCATGCTGATGGGCGCCACCAGCCCCCTCCTCGGCGGCGACGCGGGCGACGTCGCCTACCCGTACTACCTGGTCAACGGGCGCGCGCCGGCCGACCCCGAGACGTTCGCGGCCAAGCCCGGCGACCGGATCCGCATCCGCTTCGTCAACGCGGGCGGGGACACCGCCTTCCGCGTGGCCCTCGGCGACCACAGGATGACGGTCACCCACACGGACGGCTTCCCCGTCGAGCACGCGGAGACGGACGCGCTGCTGCTGGGCATGGGCGAGCGCTACGACGTGCTGGTCGAGGCGAAGGACGGCGTCTTCCCGCTGACCGCGCTCGCCGAGGGCAAGAAGGAGGCCGCGCTGGCGCTGCTGCGGACGGGCGGCGGCACGGCCCCCGACGCGTCGGCGCGCCCGCGCGAGCTGGACGGGAAGGTGCTCACCGCCGACCGGCTCAAGGCCGACAAGGCCGTACGGCTGCGGGACCGCGGGCCGGACCGCACGCTCACGCTCCGGCTGACGGGTTCGATGGCGAAGTACGACTGGGCGATCAACGGGGAGAAGTACGCGCCCTCGCGGCGGCTGCCCGTGGCGCAGGGCGAGCGGGTGCGGCTGTCCTTCGTCAACGCGACCACGATGTGGCACCCGATGCACCTGCACGGCCACACGTTCGCCCTGCCGGGCGGCGGGCCGCGCAAGGACACGGCGATCGTGCTGCCGGGCAAGCGGCTGGACGTGGACTTCGACGCCGACAACCCGGGCCTGTGGATGCTCCACTGCCACAACGTCTACCACTCGGAGTCGGGGATGATGACGCTGCTCGGCTACCGGAAGTAATCGGAGGGCGACCCGCAGCGGGCGCAACTCGCCGCTCAGAGATCGCGTCAGTTAGACGAGTACTCTGGGCGGCGTGCCTCAACTTCGCCTCGCTCTGAACCAGATCGACTCCTGCGTCGGGGACCTCGCCCGGAACGCCGAGTCGATCGTCCACTGGACCCGGCACTCCGCCGGGCAGGGCGCCCACCTGGTGGCGTTCCCCGAGATGGCGCTGACCGGCTACCCCGTCGAGGACCTCGCCCTGCGGCCCTCCTTCGTCGAGGCCTCGCGCGCCGCGCTGCACGCCCTCGCCGCGCGCCTCGCCGACGAGGGCCTCGGCGAACTCCCCGTCGTCGTCGGGTATCTGGACCGCAGCGAGGCGGCGCGCCCGCGCCTGGGCCGCCCCGCGGGCGCCCCGCGCAACGCCGCGGCCGTGCTGCACCGCGGCGCGGTCGCCCTGTCCTTCGCCAAGCACCACCTGCCCAACTACGGCGTCTTCGACGAGTTCCGGTACTTCGTGCCCGGCGACACCATGCCGGTGGTCCGGGTGCACGGCGTGGACGTCGCTCTCGCCATCTGCGAGGACCTGTGGCAGGAGGGCGGCCGGGTGCCCGCGGCGCGCTCGGCGGGCGCCGGGCTGCTGCTGTCGGTCAACGCCTCCCCGTACGAGCGGGAGAAGGACGACACCCGCCTGGAGCTGGTGCGCAAGCGCGCCCAGGAGGCCGGCTGCACCACCGCGTACCTGGCCATGACGGGCGGTCAGGACGAGCTGGTCTTCGACGGCGACACGATCGTCGTCGACCGCCAGGGCGAGGTCGTCGCGCGCGCCCCCCAGTTCGAGGAGGGCTGCGTGCTCCTCGACCTCGACCTGCCGGCCGCCGCGCCCGAGCCGCCGTCCGGAACCGTGGACGACGGCCTGCGCATCGACCACGTCACCCTCTCCGCGGACCCCCTCCCGGCCTACGAGCCGCAGACGCCCGGCGGCGCGGCGCCGCACCTGAGCGACGACGCCGAGGTCTACCGGGCCCTGGTCACGGGCCTGCGCGCGTACGTCACGAAGAACGGCTTCCGCAGCGTCCTCATCGGCCTGTCGGGCGGCATCGACTCCGCGCTCGTCGCGGCGCTCGCCTGCGACGCGATCGGAGCGGAGAACGTGTACGGCGTGGCCATGCCGTCGCGGTACTCCTCCGTGCACTCCCTCGCCGACGCCGAAGAGCTCGCCCGCCGCACCGGCCTGAACCTCCGCACCGTGCCGATCGCGCCGATGTTCGACGCGTACATGGGCGCGCTCGGCCTGACCGGCCTCGCCGAGGAGAACCTGCAGTCGCGGCTGCGCGGCACGATGCTGATGGCCATCAGCAACCAGGAGGGCCACATCGTCCTCGCCCCCGGCAACAAGTCCGAGCTGGCGTGCGGCTACTCCACGCTCTACGGGGACTCGGTCGGCGCGTACGGCCCGATCAAGGACGTCTACAAGACCTGGATCTTCCGCCTCGCCACGTGGCGCAACGCCGACGCAAAGGCCCGCGGCGAGACCCCGCCCATCCCGGAGAACTCCATCACCAAGCCCCCGAGCGCCGAACTGCGCCCGGGCCAGGTCGACACGGACTCCCTCCCGGACTACGAGGTCCTCGACCGCATCCTGGAGCTCTACGTCGACCGCGACCGCGGCCACGCCGAAATCGTCGCCGAGGGCTTCGACGCGGAGCTCGTCACGCGGGTCCTGCGGATGGTGGACACCGCGGAGTACAAGCGGCGGCAGTACCCGCCGGGCACGAAGATCTCGGCCAAGGGGTTCGGGAAGGACCGGCGGTTGCCTATTACTAATCGGTGGCGCGAGACCGGCTGACGCCGGGGCGACTCAGGGCAGCGAGCAGCGCTTGCCCCCCTCCGCTCCCCGATCGGACAGTCGTCCGATATTCGGACAGGAAAGATCGTTCTGCGTGATAATTTGCAGGCCTGACTTTTCCGAAACCGGGGGGATTTCGCATGCTTTCCCGCGCACGCACCATTCTGATCGGCGGCGTCGGCGCCGCGGCCGTCGTCCTGGGCGCCGCCGCACCGGGCCTCGCCGCCGGCACCGGCACCGGCACTCCGCTGCCCACGGCCGTGGAGACCTTCGAGTACCCGGGCGCGGCGAAGATCCTCAAGGAGCGCGGCATCCGGCTCGAAAGCGGTGACGGGCACATCCTCCTCACCGACTGCAAGGCCGGCGAAGCCGACATCAGCGTCTACACGAAGCAGCGCGACGAGATCAACCAGGGCCGGATCTGCTTCAAGGTCACCGGAAACGGCAAGAAGGGCTACCTCGCCCTGGAGATCCCCGACGTCATCGGCATCGCGGCCGGCAAGTACGGCACGTGGGCGTCCGTCGGCGGCCCCACCGGCATGGTCAACGTGCCCGCCAACGACATCAAGGCCGTGGGCGAGCCGGCCTGGGGCAAGCCGGCCACGCTCGTGGCACTTCAGGTCTGACGCCGCCCTTCTCCGTCCGTTTCCCAATCGCACAGTTTCCGTTCCAGGGGGGACATCACCATGGCTTCCGCACGTCCGCGCGCCGCGTGGATGACGGGCATCCTCGCGTCCGCCGCCGCGGCGACGCTCCTGACCGGCGCCCCGGCGCACGCCGTCACCGGCGAGCCCGTCTCCGACGGCGAGTACGCCTTCACGGCGAAGCTGGACATCGACGGGCGGCGCGCCTGCTCCGCCACCCTCGTCCAGCAGGAGTGGCTGATCACGGCCGCCAGCTGCTTCGCCGACGACCCGGCGAAGGACTACAAGATCG
Source organism: Streptomyces sp. URMC 124 (assembly GCF_051386455.1). Classification (NCBI taxonomy): domain Bacteria; kingdom Bacillati; phylum Actinomycetota; class Actinomycetes; order Kitasatosporales; family Streptomycetaceae; genus Streptomyces; species Streptomyces sp. URMC 124. The sequence goes on along the minus strand of NZ_JBPQTS010000054.1, from coordinate 18,090 downwards.
CCCCGGGCGCACCGAAGTGGAAGACGACCGCCACCATCGGCCGCACGGACCTCGGCCGTGAGAACGGCGGCGCCGTCGTGGACGTCGTCGAGCTCGTCCCGCGCGAGGACCGCGACCTGGTCATGGCGCGGCTGGCGCAGCCGGTCACCAACGTCAAGCCCATCAACGGCGTATCGACCGTTCCCCCGCGCAAGGGCGACACCCTGTGGGCGGCCGGCTACGGCCGGACCAAGGACGAGTGGGTTCCCGACCGCCTGCACGCCGCGCCCTTCACGGTCGAATCGGCCGACGCCACCACGCTGCGCCTCGAGTCCCCGGACGCCGCCGTGTGCCAGGGCGACACGGGCGGGCCCGCCTTCGACCGCGTCAGCACCTACCGCGTCCTGTACGGCGTCCACAGCGCCTCCGGCCAGGCCGGCTGCTTCGGCGCGGACGAGTCGGAGAAGCGCCGGACCGCGTCCGAGACCCGCGTGGACGACATCGCGGGGTGGATCAACGCCGTCGCCTCCCGCAACGTCCTGTCCCGGGTGAACTGGAAGGACGCCGTCCATGTGGTTCCGGGCCGCTTCTTCGCGTCCGGCAACGACAAGCGCTCGGACCTGTTCGTCGTCTGGGCCGACGGTTCCGCCAGCCTCTTCCAGGGCTCCGGCCAGGCCGACCCGAAGCTCCCGTACCTGCACGAGTACAAGATCGCTCCCAAGGGCAGCTACTGGAAGAACGCCGAGGCCGTGACCGGCATCAACCTCAACACCAACGACACCGACGGACTGGCCGTCCGCTGGAGCAGCGGCAAGCTCTCGACGTACGACACCGTCAGCGAGACCGGTGTCGGCTACGAGCGCACCCTCGTCAACCGCGCCAGCTGGAAGAACGCCCGCTCCATCGCGGCGGGCAGCCACACGGACAAGTACCGGCGTGACGACCTGGTCGTCCTGTGGGCGGACGGATCCACGTCCATGTACGCCAACACCGCCGTCAACGGCATCTCCAAGGAGACCCAGCTCACCCGGGCCGATAAGACCCGTGTCGACGCGCAGATCACCTCCGGCCGGTTCACCGGCAAGGACTCCGACGACCTGGTCGTCCGCCTGAAGAACGGCAAGACCGACCTCTTCCCCGGTCTGGACGCCCGCGGCTTCCGCGACAGCATCTCCCTGCGCGCCGACGGCTCGGCCTGGAAGCATGCCCAGCCGCTGGTCGCCGGTTCCTTCGGGAGCGGCGAGAAGGAGGATCTCCTCGCCCGCTGGGCCGACGGCAACCTGAGCTACTACCCGGAGGTCGACGCCGCCGGCACCCACGGCGAGGTCCAGCTCGTCGGCTGACGCCCACGCCTCCCCGCGCTCCCGCGTTAGCATTGCTTGATCGTTCAAGCAATGCTAACGGAGTGAGTTCGCAGTGAAGGTCGAGATCTACAGCGACATCGCCTGCCCGTGGTGCCACGTCGGCAAGCGCCGCTTCGAGCAGGCGCTGGCCGCGTTCCCCGGTGCGGGCGATGTCGAGGTCGTCTACCGGCCCTTCCAGCTCGACCCGCACGCCCCGGAGGAGCCGCTCCCCCACCGCGAGGTGCTGGCCGCCAAGTACGGGCCGCGGTCCGTCGCCATGGACGATCACATCACGCGGCTGGGGGAGGACGAGGGGCTCGTCTTCGACTTCGACACCGTCGTGGAGAACAACTCCCTCCTCGCCCACCGGCTCCTCCGCTTCGTTCTGGAGGAGTACGGGCCCGACGCCCAGGCCCGGCTCAAGGGCCGGCTGCTGGAGGCCCACTTCGGCGAGGGGCTCGACATCGGCGACCGTGAGCACCTCGCGGACGCCGCCGTCACCGTGGGCCTCGACCGCGACCCCGTCTCCGTCTTCCTCGACGGCGACGACCTGCACGACGAGGTCCTCGACGAGATCGAGGAGGCGCGGCAGCGCGGCGTCACCGCGGTGCCGACGTTCGTGTTCGAGGGGCAGTGGGCCGTCCAGGGCGGGCAGGACCCGGCCACCTTCCTGAAGATCCTGCAGCAGGTCGCGGAGGCGACGCAGGCCGAGGACGCAGCGGGGACAGGGGCAGGGGCAGGCGACGCCTGCACCGACGGCGCTTGCGCGGTCTGAGCCCGCCGGGCCGCTACCCCTTCGCCGCGCCCCGCACCTCCAGGCCGTCGAGCAGCCGCTTCGTGGCCGCCGCCACGGCGGTCACGGCCTCCTCGAACACGGCCTCGTTGTGCGCGGCGGGGCGGTGGAACCCCGACACCTTCCGTACGTACTGCAGGGCGGCGGCGCGGATGTCCTCGTCCTCCACGGAGGGCGTCATCGGCGGGCGCAGGGTCTTGATGCTGCGGCACATGAGTCCAGTGTGCCGCAGCGTGACAGTATCGCTGTCATGACTACTTCTGATGTTGCCCAGGACGCGAAGAAGGCCCCCGCGAAGGACCCTTGGGAGCTCCCCGACGTCTCCGGCCTCGTCGTCGGCGTGCTCGGCGGCACCGGTGACCAGGGCCGTGGCCTCGCCTACCGGCTGGCCAAGGCCGGCCAGCAGGTGATCATCGGTTCCCGGGCAGCCGAGCGGGCGCAGGCGGCCGCCGCCGAGCTGGGCCTCGGCATCGAGGGCACCGACAACGCCGAGTGCGCCCGGCGCAGCGACATCGTGATCGTCGCCGTGCCGTGGGACGGCCACGCCAAGACCCTCGAAGCGCTGCGCGAGGAGCTCGCCGGCAAGCTCGTGATCGACTGCGTCAATCCGCTCGGCTTCGACAAGAAGGGCGCCTACGCCCTCAAGCCGGAGGAGGGCAGCGCCGCCGAGCAGGCCGCCGCCCTGCTGCCGGACGCGCGCGTCACCGCCGCCTTCCACCACCTCTCCGCGGTGCTGCTGCAGGACCCGGAGATCGACGCGATCGACACCGACGTGATGGTCCTCGGCGAGTCGCGCGCCGACACCGACCTCGTGCAGGCCCTGGCGGGCCGCATCCCCGGCATGCGCGGCGTCTTCGCCGGCCGGCTGCGCAACGCCCACCAGGTGGAGTCGCTCGTCGCCAACCTGATCTCGGTGAACCGCCGCTACAAGGCCCACGCCGGGCTGCGCGTCACCGACGTCTGACGCGTGCGGGCGGGGGGACGCCGCGCCCGCGCGGCACCTGAGCGACAATGGCCGGGATCGTGACCGTATGCGCCCCCGGACAGGAGCCCTCCCCCATGCCCCGCCTCGCCCTCTACGCCCTCGCCGTCTGCGTCCTCTCGGTCGCGGCGGCCGTCGTCTCCTTCGCGCGGGGCAGCTGGCTCGGCATCATCTGGATCCTGATGCTCGGCGTCTCGTCCAACATCGCCTGGTACTACGTGCGCAAGGCGAAGAACGACAAGGCCGCCGCCGAGGGCGGGGACGCGTAGCCCCCGGGCTTCACGGCTTGGGCGCCGGCTCCCACCCGCGCGTCGAGCCCAGCGGCTGCTGGTAGACGGGCCTGCCTTCGGCTCCGCTGGTGCGGAAGGGCCTGCCCCGGTCGTCCAGCCGGAGGACGCCGCGCCGGTCGCCGCTGGACCACTGCAGCTCCAGGTGCCACGACACGTCGCGCCGCGCGACGCTCGCCTTGACGTAGAAGACCTCGGGGTCGCTCTCGCTCACCTTGTACGGGAAGTCGCGCTGCCCGGCCTTCGGGGTCACGGTGGGCCGGGCGGCGTCGAGGTCGACGCCGAAGGCCTTCGTCTCCACGTCCCCGCCGCATCCGACGCCCATGACGTAGCTGTTCCACCGCAGCGGCGCCTTCGTGCCCTGCAGCCGCACGTGCAGCCCTTCGAGGACCACGGTGTCCTTGCCGGTTCCCTGCAGGGTGATCTCGATGAACTGCTCGCCTGCCGCGACGCCGCCCACCGCGGACACCCACGCCGGCGCGTCCTGCTCCGGCGGGGGCGGTGTGACGTCGCCCGGGGCGCGGTCGACCAGGTAGCGCTGGGTGCAGGGGTCCTCGTAGGCGTAGGGGCGGACGTGGGCGGTCAGGGGGACGGCCGTCCCGGCGGCGCCGCCGCGCGCCTTGCCCTCGGGGGCGGGGGAGGCGGGGCCGTCCTGCGAGGGCGAGGCCGCGGGCCCTCCGCTCTCCTTCGCCGCTCCTCCCTTTTCCTCCTCCCCCTTGTCGTTGCCCTTGCCGTTGCCCTTGTCCTTGTCCTGCTGCTTTTCCAGCTCCTGCTGCTCGTTCCCGGGCGCCGTGGAGGACGTGCCGCCGCCCGCCTTGCCGGACGCCCCGCGTCCCGCCGAGGAGGCCGCTCCCGCGGGCCGCTTCGCGCCGTCCTCCCCCGGCATGCCGCCGAGGCTCACGGCGAGGGCGGCGGACCCCAGCACCGTGACCGCGGCCGCGGCGGACAGGGCGGCGAGCATCACCTTCCGGGACGGACGGCGACACCACCGTTGTGACGCCGCGTCACCCCCGGATGGCGCCGACGATGGCGCCATCCGCTCCGGCGGAGCGGCTGCCGCCTCACGCGACGGCGCGGGCTCGCGCTCAGGGCCGGGGTCGGGGTGGGGGCCGGGGCCAGCGCCCGGCGCCGGTTCCGGAGCGGTCGCCGCCGGCTCGCGCACCGGCTCCGGGTCGGCCGCCTCCGGTATCGCCTCCGGTATCGCCGCGGGGGCGGGCGTCGCCGACGCCTTGCGTCCGCGCGTCGCGTCCGCGACGATCCACCGCCGGTGAACCTCCATCAGCTCCGCCGGCGTCGCCTTGCACAGCCGCGCCAGCCGCTCCACCGGAGCGAACTCCGCCGGTACGGCGGATCCGCTGCAATACCGGTGCAGCGTCGAGGTGCTGACGTGCAGCCGCTTGGCCAGCACCCCGTAACTCAGCCCCGACCGCTCCTTCAGCGCCCGCAGCATCTCCGCGAGATCGCCCGCCTCCACGTCACTCCCCCATCCCAGGTCCCCGTTCCAGGGAACCGACATTCCCCCAGGTCAGAGCCTATGCGAGCGTTCCCGCGTCCCGGATGGCCCGGTAACACTGGCGCCCGGGACGGGATACCGCACAAGCTTTCGTCATCCAAGCACGCCGCTCCCGCCATCCGGTCGAGCGGCACTCCGCTTCCTTCCCGTGAAGAAAGAGACCAGCCATGCGCGCCTCCGTCCGCCGAGCCCTCCCCCGCCCCCGTCCGTTCGCGACCGCGGGCCTGGCGGTCGCCGCGCTCGCCACGCTCTCGCTGGCGGCGTGCAGCGGAAGCGGAGAGGGCGAGGGGGTGCGCCAGGAGGGCGCCGCCTCCTCCCAGTCCTCCCGGCCGGGCCCGGCCGCCGCACCCTCGCAGTCCTCGGGTTCCCCGGAGACGGCGCAGGCCTCCCAGGGCAAGCCCGCCGCGGAGAAGGGCCGTTCGGCCGGTGCCACGCCCCACGGCGCGCAGCGCACCGGCGCGAAGCACGACCCGTACGCCCCGGAGAACCGCGTGCCCTGCACCGCCGCCAACGTCAAGGTCACCGCCGCACCGCTCTCCCGTCCGCTCAACCACATGCTGCTCACCGTCACCAACACGGGCTCCACGATGTGCGACCTGAAGGGCTACCCCTTCGTGAAGTTCGAGGGCGCCCAGTCCGTCCCGCCGGTCATGGAGCACAGCAAGCCGCAGGCGGTCACCTCCCTGCCGCCGGGCGGGAAGGGCTACGCGGCCGTGATCCTCTCCGCGGGCGACGGCAGCGGCGGCAACGGCTACACCGCACGGACCCTGGAGATCGGCTTCGAGGGCAGCGACAAGATGGCCAAGGCCGCCCTCCCCGCCAAGGGTGTGTACATCGACGACTCGCTGCGCGTCACGTACTGGGTGTCCACCTCCGAGGACGCGCTCTCCTGACCCTGCCCCTTCCCGAAGCCCCAGGCCGTCCCGGCCTGGGGCTTTTCCTGTCATGCGGGTGCGCGCACCACTGCCGTGACGCCACGGAACCATCGATTGCGCCAGAGCCGCTTGTCATGGCGCCATGACGGTGCCATAGTGATGTCACAGCCACCGCACCGCACCCCGGCCCGCTCCCGGCCCGCCCCCGACGAGAGGCACCCCCGATCATGACCCTCACGGAACCGGCGGTCTCCGCCGTCGGCCTGTGCAAGTCCTACGGCGACAAGACGGTGCTCGACGGCATCGACCTGTCCATCCCCGAGGGCACCGTCTTCGCCCTGCTCGGGCCGAACGGCGCGGGCAAGACCACCACCGTGCAGATCCTCTCCACGCTGATCCCCGCCGACGCCGGCCGGGCGCGGCTCGCGGGGCACGACCTGGACGGCGATCCGGACGGCGTGCGCGCCGCGATCGGCGTCACCGGCCAGTTCTCGGCCGTGGACAACCTGCTCACCGCCGAGGAGAACCTGATCCTCATGGCGGACCTGCACCACCTGAGCCGCCGCGAGGGCCGCCGCCGGGCCGCCGAGCTGCTGCGCCGCTTCGAGCTGGCCGAGGCGGCCCGGAAGCCGGCCGCCACGTTCTCCGGCGGCATGCGCCGCAAGCTGGACCTCGCGATGACCCTGGTCGGCGACCCGCGCATCATCTTCCTCGACGAGCCGACCACCGGCCTGGACCCGCGCAGCCGCCGCACCATGTGGGAGATCATCCGCGGCCTGGTCGACGACCAGGGCGTCACCGTCTTCCTGACCACGCAGTACCTGGAGGAGGCGGACGAGCTCGCCGACCGCATCGCCGTCCTGGACCACGGGGTGCTGGTCGCCGAGGGCACGGCGGACGAGCTGAAGCGGCGCGTCCCCGGCGGCTCCGTCCGCCTCCGGTTCTCCTCCCCGGCCGACCTCCGCTCCGCCGCCGCCCTCTTCGGCTTCGTCGCCCGGTGCGACCCGGAGGCGCTCACCCTCGACATCCCCGGCGACGGCACGATCCCCACCCTGCGCGCGGTCCTCGACGTCCTGGACGCCGCGTCGATCCGGGCCGAGGGCCTCACCGTGCACACCCCCGGCCTCGACGACGTCTTCCTCGCCCTCACCGGCCGCCCCGGCACCGCCCCGGCCCTGACCACGCGCCCGAACCTGCAGGAGAGCGCCCGATGAGCACCATGCCCCACGCCGTCGGCGACGCCCGGACGATGCTGCGGCTACGTCTTCGGCGGCGCCCTGGGCACCGGCACTCGTTCCTGACCGGGCACGTCGTCGGCAGCGTCATCCAGACGTGACCCTCGTCGGCTACGCGTGGGCCCGGGCGGCCTTCCACCGCGGGACCCGGCGATAGACGACTCCCGCCCGTCGGCACGCGCACCGCACACCACCGCACACCACCGCGCACGCCGCACGCACTGCACGCACCGCAGACACCGTACGCACCGTCACCCACCGCACCCCGCAACCGGAGGACCCCATGGAACGCGAACTGCCCACCGCCGCCCGGCCCCTGGCAGCGCTGCCGACGGCCCGCTCCTCGGGCTGTCCCTTCTCCCCGCCCGCCGAGCTGGCCGAACTGCGCGAGCAGCAGCCGCTGATACGGATGCGCTACCCGGACGGCCACCTGGGCTGGCTCGCCACCGGCTACGCCACGGTCCGCGCGATCCTGGCCGACCCCCGCTTCAGCTCGCGCTACGAGCTCATGCACCTGCCGATCCCCGGCGCCCCCGAGGGCGGCATGCCCCCGGCGCCCGTAGGGGACATGACGGGCATGGACGCCCCCGAGCACACCCGCTACCGCAAGCTGCTCGCCGGCAAGTTCACCGTCCGCCGGATGCGGGCCCTCACCGAGCGCCTCGAAGAGATCACCGCCGAGCGCCTGGACGCCATGGAGCGCGGCGGGCCGGTGGCCGACCTGGTGGAGGCGTACGCCCAGCCCGTCCCCGCGCTGATGATCTGCGAGCTCCTCGGCGTGCCCTACGCCGACCGGGAGCTCTTCCACCGGCACGCGCGGACGCTGACCGACCTGAACTCCTCGGAGGAGGAGCGGTACGCCGCCATGACCGGTCTGCAGGAGTACCTGCACGCGCTGGTCCTGGCCAAGCGGGCCGAGCCCACCGACGACGTGCTGGGCGACCTGACCACGAGCGACCTCACCGACGAGGAACTCGCGGGCATCGGCGCCTTCCTGCTGGGCGCCGGCCTCGACACCACCGCCAACATGATCGCCCACGGCACCTTCGCCCTGCTGCAGAACCCGGAGCAGCTGGCCGCCCTGCGCGGCGACCCCGGCCTCGCCGACCAGGCCGTCGAGGAGCTCATGCGCTACCTGACCATCGCCCACACCGGCATCAAGAGCGCCTTGGAGGACGTCGAGCTGGACGGGCAGCTGATCAAGGCCGGCGAGAGCGTCACCCTGTCCTTCGAGGCCGCCAACCGCGACCCGCTCCGCTTCCCCGCCCCCGACGTCCTCGACCTGCACCGCAAGGCCACCGGGCACCTGGGCTTCGGCCACGGCATCCACCAGTGCCTGGGGCAGCAGCTGGCGCGCGTCGAGATGCGGGTGGCCCTGCCGGCGCTCTTCGCCCGGTTCCCGGCGCTGCGCCTGGCCGTCCCGCCCGAGGAGGTGCCGCTGCGCACCCACTCGAACATCTACGGCGTGCACAGCCTCCCGGTCACCTGGGACGCGGCGTGAGCGCGACCGCGGCGTGAAACCGCCCCGGGCCCGCACGGGGGGGCCTGGGGCTTTCGCGTGCCGCGGCTCAGAAGACGAGGCCCGACAGCGGCGGGATGTCCGGGGTGCCCTGCCAGAAGCGGAACAGCTGCTGGCCCCAGTACGTGTCCCACGCCGTCACGTCCAGGGACCGCAGCACCGCGTCGATCATGTCGAAGAAGGCGTGGTTGACCTCGGGGATCCACAGGAAGCCGAAGACGGCCAGTATCCCGAACGGAGCGAAGGGCTCCACCTGGCGCCGCACCTTGTACGACAGCCACGGCTCGATCACCCCGTAGCCGTCCAGGCCCGGGACCGGCAGGAAGTTGAGGATCGCGGCGGTCACCTGCAGCTGGGCCATGAAGCCGAGCGCGTAGCGGAAGTGGTCCGGGACGCCGTCCATCGTGCCGAGCCAGAACGGGGCGGTGACCACCACGGCGAAGGCGGCGTTCGTCAGCGGGCCCGCGGCCGAGATCAGGCTGTGCTTCCAGCGGCCGCGGATGCGGTGGTTCTCGATGAAGACCGCCCCGCCGGGCAGGCCGATCCCGCCCATGATCACGAAGATGACGGGGAGGACGATGCTCAGCATCGCGTGCGTGTACTTCAGCGGGTCCAGCGTCAGGTAGCCCTTGGCGCCCACCGTGAGGTCGCCGCCGTACAGGGCGGTGCGGGCGTGCGCGTACTCGTGCAGGCACAGCGAGACGACCCAGCCGGAGACGACGAAGAGGAAGACGGCGAAGCCGGGGCTCTCCGAGAAGTCCGTCCACACCGCCCACATGGAGACGCCCATGATGGCGACGAGGGCGAGGAAGACGGGACTCACGCGCCGTTCGCCGCGGGTCGCTGTCGGCATGGCTTCTACTCCTGTGGGATCGGCGGACGTACCGGGTGACGGTACTTCCTCCGCTCCCGCGGCCCGCAACCCGGCCGGTGCCCCGTACGGGGCCGGGGGAGAATGGGGCCGTGCGTTACGGCATCCTCGGCACCACCCAGGCCCACTCCGGCGACGGCCGGCCCGCCGCCCTCGGCGGCGCCCGGCTGCGCGCCCTGCTCACCGCGCTCGCCCTCCACCCCGGGCGCGTCCGCTCCGCCGAGGCGCTCATCGACGCCGTCTGGGGCGACGAGCCGCCCGCCGACGCGGCGGGCGCCCTGCAGGCCCTCGTGGGCCGGCTCCGGCGGGCCGTCGGCCACGACGCCGTGGCCTCGGCGGCCGGCGGCTACCGGCTCTGCGCCACGCCCGAGGACGTCGACCTGCACCGCTTCCAGCGGCTCGCCGAGGAAGGCGCGCGGGCCCTCGCCGACGGCGACCCCGCGAAGGCCGCGGACCTGCTCGAAGCCGGTCTCGCCCTGTGGCGCGGGCCCGTCCTCGCCGACCTGCCGGACCGGGCGGCGCTCGCCGTCCGCTACGAGGCGCGCCGCCTGGATGCCCGCCGCACCCAGCTGGCCGCGGCGGTGGCCCTGGGCCGGGCGGAACAGATCCTTCCGGAGCTCGCCGCGCTGTGCGAGGAGCATCCGCTGGACGAGCCCCTGCACGCCGTGCGGCTGCGCGCCCTGCGGGCGGCGGGGCGCCCGGCGGAGGCCCTCGCCGCGTACGCGGAGATCGCGCACGACCTCTCCGCCCGCCTCGGCACGGACCCGGGCCCGGAGCTGCGCACCCTCCACGCGGAGCTCCTGAACCCGCAGGGGCCCGCGACCGCCGGCACGCCCGCCACGGCACGGCCGCAGCACACGCCGTACCCGCCGGGAACCCGCGCCGGGCCGGACGGCGCGGTGGCGCCGCACGAGCGGACGCCCGGGAACCTGCGCGCGCGGCTCACCTCCTTCGTGGGGCGGGAGGACGACATCACCGCCATCGGCGGTGACCTGCGCGCCCACCGGCTGGTGACGCTGCTCGGGCCCGGGGGCGCCGGGAAGACGCGGCTGTCCCTGGAGGCGGCCGAGGCGGCGGCCGCGGACGGCGGGGGCTGGAGCGACGGCGTGTGGTTCGCCGAGCTCGCGCCCGTCGACGATCCGGCCACCGTGCCCGAGGCGGTGCTGACCGCGCTCGGCGGCCGCGAGACCGTGGTGCGGACCACCGCCGACGGGCTGCGGGCCGCGAGCGACGCCTCCGCGACCGACCCGCTGGTGCGGCTCGCCGAGCACTGCGCGCCCCGCCGCATGCTGCTCGTCCTCGACAACTGCGAGCACGTGGTCGACGCCGCGGCCCGCCTCGCCGAGACGCTCCTCGCCCACTGCCCGGGCGTCACGGTGCTCGCCACCAGCCGCGAGCCGCTCGGCGTGCCGGGCGAGGCGGTGCGGCCCGTGGAGCCGCTGCCCGACACGGTCGCCCTGCGGCTGCTCGCCGACCGGGGCGCCGCGGCCCGCCCCGGCTTCCGCATCGAGGACGACCCGGAGGCGTGTGCCGAGATCTGCACGCGCCTCGACGGCCTGCCCCTCGCCATCGAACTCGCCGCCGCCCGGCTGCGGATGCTCAGCCCGCGCGGGCTCGCCGACCGCCTGGACGACCGCTTCCGGCTGCTGACCTCCGGCAGCCGCACCGTGCTGCCGCGCCAGCAGACGCTGCGCGCGGTCGTCGACTGGTCGTGGGACCTGCTCGACGCCCCCGAGAGGGCGGTGCTGCGCCGCCTGTCGGTCTTCTCCGGCGGCTGTGACCTGGCGGCGGCCGAAGAGGTGTGCTCCGACGGCCCGGACGCGCCCGCCGCGCATGCCGCCGAGGCCGCCGAGGCCGTCGAGGCCCTCGACGTCGCCGCCCTGCTCGGCTCGCTCGTCGACAAGTCCCTCGTGGTCGCCGAGCCCGCGGTGGGCGGCGAGATGCGCTACCGGCTGCTGGAGACCGTCGGGGAGTACGCCGCCGAGCGGCTGGACGAGGCAGGCGAGCGGGCGGGCACCGAACACCGCCACCTGGTGGCCTACCGCGAGCTGGCCCGCACCGCGGACCCGCTGCTGCGCGGGCCCGCGCAGGGCGTCTGGCTGGAGCGGCTGGAGCTGGAGCACGACAACCTGCGCACGGCCCTGCGGCGCGCCGTCGCGGCGCGTCAGGAGCAGGAAGCGCTGTGCCTGGTGCTGTCCCTCGGCTGGTTCTGGCAGCTCAGGGAGCACCGCGCGGACGCCGCGCACTGGGCGGAGGTGGTGGGCGCGATGGGCCCCGACCCGTTCGCCGAGCCGGTCACCCCCGCCCCGCCGCTGTACGTCTCGTGCACCGAGCAGCCGCCGCCGATGCCGCCCGAGGTGCTGGCGGAGGCGCGGCGCGGGGTCCACCTGACACGGCTGGTCAGCATCACGGACATGGCGCTGATCCGGTCGCCGGAGACGCAGAGCAGACTGCGCGCCATCACCGCGGCCTACGCCGACGGGCCGCCGCAGACCTGCCGCGTGCCGGGCTACATCGTCTTCTTCGCCATCGTCATGACCGGCGATTTCGAGGCGCTCTACCGGACCCTGGACACGATCGTCGCGCGCTGCCGCGAGCTGGGGTACGCGTGGGAGCTCGGCCACGCGCTGCAGCTGCGCTCCAAGATATTCAACGACCACCCCGGCGGGCTGGACCAGGCCACCGCGGACGCGCAGGAGAGCGTGGAGATCTTCCGGCGGCTCGGGGACTCCTGGGGCGTGGCGGAGGGGCTGACGGGCCTGGGCGAGGTGCACGAGCGGCGCGGCCAGTTCGGCCTGGCGGCCGAGGACTACCGGGAGGCCGTCGAGCAGGTCCGCGAGCTCGGCTCGACCGGGCAGCTGCCGGCGCTCCGCGCCCGGCTGGCCGGGGCGCTGGTCGAGGCGGGGACGGTCGGCGACGAGGAGGGCGAGAAGATGCTCCGCGACGCCATCGCGGAGGCGGAGCAGGGCAATACGGACGCCGCGGTCTTCGGCAAGCTGCAGCTCGGCGTGCGGATCGCCCGCACCGGGCGCACGGCCGAGGCCCGGCAGATCTTCGAGGAGCTGGTGAGGGACTTCGGCATCCGCTCGGTGGTGATGTTCGAGGCCCTGATGTGCGGTCAGATGGCCTGGCTGGACACGCTGGAGGGCCGCCCGGCGGACGCCTTGCCGCGGCTGCGCAAGGCCCTGTCGATGGCCGGCGACCCGCTGTCGACGCTGGCGGTGCCGCAGCTTCCGATGACGCACCTGATGTTCGCCGCCTTCGCCCACGCCGAGCTGGCCGGCGGGCCGTCCGGCGAGAAGCACGCGCTGCTCGCGGCCCGGCTGCTCGGCGCGGCCGAGGGCCTGCGCCCGCCCGACTTCCCGGCGGCGTCGGTGGAGCGCGAGGTGTACGAGCGCACGGCGGCCGGGGCGCGGGAGGCGCTGGGCGACGCCGCGTACGAGCGCGCGTACGCCGAGGGCGGCGGCCTCACCCTGGAGGAGGCCGCCGCCCTCGTATGACGCGTACGACGAAGCCGCCACGGACCCGGCTCAGGTCTTCTTGCGGAACTTCGAGACGGCCAGCGGTGCGGTCACGAGGGTGATGGCGGCGGCCCAGGCCAGCGTCATCCACACCGAGTGGGCCACGGGCCCGCCGCGCATCAGGTGCCGTGCGGCGTCGGCGAGGTTGGACAGGGGGTTGTACTTGGTGAAGCCCTCCAGCCAGCCGGGCATGTTCGCGGTCGGCGCGAAGATCGAGCTGCCGAACTGCAGCGGCATCAGAATGAGCATCGCGATGCCCTGGACGGCCTGCGAGGTCTTCAGGGTCAGGCCCAGCAGAATGAAGATCCACATCAGCGAGGCGCCGAAGACCATGGACAGGGCGACCGCGGCCAGCAGGTGCAGCGGCGAGGTCGTGATGGACATGCCGAGGGCGAAGGCCATGCCGAGCAGGATGGTGGTGGCGATCAGCATCCGGCCGACCTCGACCACGATCTTCGCGACGAGGACGGAGGACCGGGCTATCGGCATGGTGCGGAAGCGGTCCATCACCCCCTTCTTGAAGTCGTCGTTGACGCCGGCGCCGACGGCCATGGCGATGTTCATGCCCTGCATGGCCATCAGGCCGGGCACCAGGTAGTTGAGGTACTCCTGCTCGTGGCCCTTGCCGGCCATGGAGCCGCCGAAGACGTAGGTGAAGAGCAGGATGAAGATGATCGGCATGATCACGGCGTCGAACATCGACTCCGGGTCCGCCTTGATCTGCAGCATGTTGCGGCGCGCGAGGGCGCCGATGTGCCGCAGGTTGGCCCGCAGGCCGATGCGGCCCTCGCGGGCGGGCGCCGCCGCGGGCGCGCTGACCGTAGCCGCGCTCATGCGGCGACCTCCTGGAGTGCGTCGGTGTCGGCGCCGTCCTGCCGGGGGACGGACGCCTTCTGGCCGGTGACGGCGAGGAAGACCTCGTCGAGGCTCGGCAGGTGGGTGGAGATGTCCGAGATCGCGAAGCCGCGCGAGCCCAGCAGCGCGACGACGGCCGTCAGCTGCTCGTCGCTGATGATGGGGACGTTGACGACGCCCTCGGCCTCGTCGGCGGTGGCGCCGGCGATCCCGTCGAGCTGGGCCTGGGCCAGCGCGCCGACCATGCGGTGCAGCTCGCCGCGGTCCACCGGGCGGATCTGCAGGGTGCGGCCGCCGACCTTCGCCTTGAGCTCGTCCACCCGGCCGCCCGCGATGACCTGGCCGCGGTCGATGACGGTGAGCTCGTGGGCGAGCTGCTCGGCCTCCTCCATGTACTGCGTGGTGAGGAGGACGGTGGTGCCTTCGGCGACCATCCTCTGGACCTCCTCCCACACCTCGTTGCGGGTGCGGGGGTCGAGGCCGGTGGTGGGCTCGTCCAGGTAGAGCACGGCCGGGCGGCCGATCATGGAGGCGGCGAGGTCCAGGCGGCGGCGCATGCCGCCCGAGTACTGCCCGGCGGGGCGCTTGGCGGCCTCGGTGAGGGAGAAGCGCTCCAGCATCTCCTCGCCGCGGCGGCGGGCGTCCTTGCGGGAGAGGTCCAGCAGCCGGCCGATCATGTACAGGTTCTCGAAGCCGGACAGCTTCTCGTCCACCGAGGCGTACTGGCCGGTCAGGCCGATCACCCGGCGCAGCTGCCGGGGCTGGGCCACGACGTCGTACCCCGCGACGCGGGCGGTGCCCGCGTCCGGCCGGAGCAGCGTGGACAGGCAGCGCACGAGCGTGGTCTTGCCGGCGCCGTTGGGCCCGAGCACGCCGAGGACGGTGCCCTCGCGCACGTCGAGGTCGACGCCGTTGAGCGCCTTGGTGTCGCCGAAGTGTTTGACGAGGCCACGGACTTCTACGGCGTTCCCGCCGCTGCCCGCCCCCCGAGTGGTGTCGTTTCGCGTCATGCCCACCACGGTGCCAGCGCCCACTGACAAGGCACCGACAGCGCACCGACAGGGGCGCCCGGCGCCCCTGTCCGTACTGTCGGCCCCTTGTCGGCGACAGACCGCGCACACGCCCGCCGCAACGGCGATCGCCCCGCGCCGCGGAGCCGGACGGCACCGTCAGGGCTAAGCACCGCTGCGGCGGAGGGGTGCACGCGCGCACTCCCCTCCGCCGCGACGGCGATCAACCCACGCGGCGGAGCCCGGCGGTACCGGACCGGCCTGCAGGGCGGCTCGGCACCGCCGAGCGGCAACATCGTGGCTGAGCGCCGTTGCGGCGGAGATGGCCGCCGGCCCAGACCGGCTGTACCGAACCGGCCCGCGGGCGATCACGGCCGCCGGACCAGGCGGGGCGCCCGCCCATACTTCTCGCCGCCGCAACGGCGATCGACCCACGCGGCGAAGACCGGCGGTGCCGGACCGGCCTGCGGGGCGGCTTGGCACCGCCGGGCGGCGGCATCGGGGCTGGGCGCCGTTGCGGCGGAGATGGCCGCCGGCGGCAGGGGGGCCGGCTAGTGGAAGGCGTGCTCCTCGGCCGGGTAGGCGCCGTCGACGACGTCCTCCGCGAAGGCGCGCGCCGCCCCGCCGAGGACCTCCCGCAGTTGCGCGTACTGCTTGACGAAGCGCGGCAGGCGGCCGGGCGTCATGCCGGCCATGTCCGTCCACACGAGGACCTGCGCGTCGCACTCGGCGCCCGCGCCGATGCCGACGGTCGGGATGTGCAGGGTGCGGGTGACCTCGGCGGCCAGCTCGGCCGGGACGAGCTCCAGGACGACGGAGAAGGCGCCCGCGTCCTGCACGGCCTTGGCGTCGCGCATCAGCTGCGCCGCGGCCTCCTCGCCGCGGCCCTGCACGGGATAGCCGCCGAAGGCGTTGACCGACTGCGGGGTGAGGCCGACATGGGCCATCACCGGGATGCCGGCGTCGACCAGCAGCTTGATCTGCTCGGCGGACCGCTCGCCGCCCTCCAGCTTGACCGCGCTCGCGCCGGTCTCCTTGATCAGCCGCGTGGCGTTGCGCAGGGCCTGGACCGGGCCCTCCTGGTAGGAGCCGAAGGGCAGGTCGGCGACGATCAGGGCGCGCTTGGTGCCGCGCACGACGGCGGCGGAGAGGACGGCGATCTCGTCCATGGTGACGGGCACGGTGGACTCGTAGCCGAGGTGGCAGTTGCCCATCGAGTCGCCGACGAGCAGCACGGGGATGCCGGCCTCGTCGAAGACGGAGGCGGTCATCGCGTCGTACGCGGTGAGCATGGGCCACTTCTCGCCGCGCGCCTTGGCGGCGGCGATGTCGCGGACGGTGATGCGCCGGGAGCCCTTGCCCCCGTACAGCGCCTTGGGGTCGCGGCTGCTGTCGGGACTGTTCGAGGCAGGCGTCGTCGTCATGGCGGTGTGCTCCTGTTGATGTCGTCTCGAGGCGCCCTGACGGCGTCCCCGGATCCCCTCCATGCTGACACGCCCGCTCCGGGCGGGGAAGGGACCCCCACGCACACCTGTTCGTCGGAGCGGAGTAAAGGTTTTCCAATACGAGACGGGTTCGTATCGGAACGGATCTAGGCTTGCGGGCATGACACCCGCTCCCTCCGGCGCCCCGGGCGCCGCCCCGCCCCGCAAGGTCCCGGAGGCGGTCCACCGCAGACGCTGGGCGATCCTGGCCGTGCTGCTGTTCAGCCTGCTCATCGTGGTGCTGGACAACTCGATCCTGAACGTGGCGATGAAGACGATCGCCACCCCCGCGCCCGTCGGCCTCGGCGCCACCCAGAGCGAGCTGGAGTGGGCCATCAACTCCTACACGCTGGTCTTCGCGGGGATCCTGTTCACCGCCGGCCTGCTGGGCGACCGCCTCGGCCGCAAGAAGGTCCTGCTCTTCGGCATGGTCGTCTTCGGCGCCGGCTCCGTGCTCTCCGCCTTCTCCGGCTCGCCCACCGAGCTCATCGCCTTCCGCGCGGTCATGGGCTTCGGCGGCGCGTTCGTGATGCCCGCGACCCTCGCGATCATCGTGAACGTCTTCGAGCGCGACGAGCAGCCCAAGGCCATCGGCATCTGGGCGGGCGCCGTGGGCCTGGCCGTGGCCATAGGGCCGATCACCGGAGGCGTCCTCCTCGACCACTTCTGGTGGGGCTCGGTCTTCCTCGTCAACGTCCCCATCGTGATCACCGCCCTGATCGCGATGTCCGTGCTCGTCCCCGACTCCAAGGACCCGCGGCCCGGGCGCCTGGACCCGGTCGGCGTGGCGCTCTCGGTCGTGGGCCTGGTCCTGCTGGTCTACGGCATCATCAAGGGCGGTCAGCTGGCCGACTTCGGTGATCCGGAGGTCTACGGCACGGCCGGCGCGGGCCTGCTCGTCCTCGTCCTCTTCGTCCTGCACGAGCGGCGCTCGGACCACCCCTCGCTCGACGTGCGCTGGTTCCGCAAGCCGGCCTTCTCCGCCGCCGTCTCCTCCATCGCGCTGGTCTTCTTCGCGCTGATGGGCGTGACGTTCATGACCGTCTTCTACACGCAGAGCGTGCGCGGCTTCACCCCGCTGCAGAGCGGGCTGCTGATGCTGCCGCTCGCGGCCGCCCACATGTTCTTCGCCGTGCGCGTCCGCCGTGTCGTCGACAAGCTCGGCGTGCGCATCGTGTGCACGGGCGGCATGGTGATGGTCGCCGCGACGATGGCCGGTTTTCTGCTGCTGGACCGGGACACCCCGGTGTGGGTGCTGGAGGTGCTGCTGTTCTTCCAGGGCGCGTCCATGGCGCACATCATGCCGCCCGCCACCGTCTCGATCATGCAGTCGCTGCCGCGCGAGCGGGCGGGCTCGGGCTCCGCCGTGAACAACACCTTCCGGCAGGTCGGCGGCGCCCTCGGCATCGCCGTGCTCGGCTCCGTCCTGTCCGCCACCTACCGCGCGGGCATCTCCGACCGGATCGACGCCCTGCCCGGCCTGACGGACGAGGCACGGCACGCGGCGGGAGAGTCCGTCGAGGCCACCCTGACCGCCGCCGCGAAGCTCGGCCCGCAGGGGCAGGCGCTCGTCGGCCCCGCGCACGACGCCTTCGTCCACGCCATGCATGTCACCGTCCTCGGCGCCAGCGCCTCGGCCCTGGTCGGCGCGGCCGTGGTCGCGCTCTTCCTGCCAAAGCGCGGGGCCGGACGCCCGGAGCCCGGTGCCGCGCGGCCGGACGGCCGCAAGGAACAGGCGGGGGCGGGCGCATGACCCTTTCCGAAGGAGCCACCCCCGGCACCCCGGCCTCGGGCACCCCGGCCTCCGGCGCCCCCGCCTGTTC
>NZ_JBPQTS010000053.1:0-40650 GCF_051386455.1 Streptomyces sp. URMC 124 | reverse complement strand
GCCGCGCCCGGCCCGCCGGCTGCGCCCGCCACGGGGCCGCGGCCGGCCTGCCGGGCGGCGGCGGAACTGGCAGCGGCGTCGGCGGACGCGCGGAAGAGCCCGTCGAACTCGGAGGGGGGCGGGCGCTCCCCCTGCACGGCCGGGCCGCCGCCGAGGCCGAGGGGCGGCGGCGGAACGGGGCCGCCGGAGGAAGGGGAGGAAACCCCACCAGGAGAAGCGTTTCCGCGGACGGGCGGCAGGTACTGGGTCGCGGCCGCGGAGTCCCCGACCGGGGAGGCGTTTCCACCGACCGGCGGCATGTACTGGGTCGCTGCAGCGGCCGCGTCCCCACCGGAGGGCCCGGCCCCCGGGACGGGCGGCAGGTATTGCGTCGCCGCGGCAGAATCCCCGCCCGAAGACGCGCTCCGGCCGGCAGGCGCGTTCCCGCCGACCGGCGGCATGTACTGGGTCGCCGCGGCAGCCGCGTCCCCACCGGAGGACCCGGCTCCCGGGACGGGCGGCAGGTACTGCGTCGCCGCAGCGGAATCCCCGCCGGGGGAAGCGCTCCCGCCGGCAGGCGCGTTCCCGCCGACCGGCGGCATGTACTGGGTCGCTGCAGCGGCCGCGTCCCCGCCGGAAGGCGCAGCCCCCGGCACCGGCGGAAGGTACTGCGTCGCCGCGGCGGAATCCCCACCCGGGGAAGCGTTTCCGCCGACCGGCGGCAAGTACTGCGTGGCCGCCCCGGCCGCATCCCCGCCCGGGGAAGCGCTCCCCCCGACCGGCGGCAAGTACTGCGTGGCCGCAGCCGAGTCGGAAGCCGGCGACAAGTACTGGGGTGCGGAATCCGCGGGCTGCCCGCCCGGTGCGCCCGCCGGCGCGGCGCTCCCGCGGCTCGCAGCACCCCCCTGCGCGTACGGAGCCGGCGGCTGCGGCGCTCCCGGAAGTGGCCCGGCGGCGACCGGCGGCAAGTACTGGGTGGCTTCGGAGCCGGGGTCGGGGGCGGCCGGGGCGGGCCCGGTGCCCAGGACCGGCGGAAGGTACTGCGTGGCTTCGGAGTCACCGGGGCGCGGAGAGGCGCCTGGAGAGGTGCCCGGAGGCCTACCCGTGGACGCACCCGACGACCCGCCCGAAGGCGTACCCGGCGGCATCTCCGGCGGCAGGGGAGCGCGCTGCGCGTCGGGCCCCCACGGCTCGCCCCAGGGTCGGCCCGGGGCCGGCTGAGGCGCGTTGCCCTGTCCGCTCTGCGTCACCGGGACTCCTCAAGCTGTACGGCAACTTATCGATAGCGCGGCCACGCTACCGGGTCGCCGCACGGCGGGGCCATGCGGCCGTCCCCTGCCCGGTAAGGGGCAGGGGACGGTCGTCCCGGCGGTCCCCCTAGGCCGCCTGCACCTCCAGCCGGGCCCCGAATTCCCGTACCACCGGCTCTTCCCGGTACGGCGCGAGCCGCTGCTGGAAGTCGTCCAGGTACTCCGCGCCACGGTTCGACCTCAGCGTGCCCAAGAGGTCCAGCGCCCGCACCCCGGTGGCACACGCCTCGTCGACGTCGCGCTGCTGGACCTGCGCCGTGGCCAGCAGCAGCATGCCGATGGCGCGCCTGCGCACCCGTCCCTCCGCGTGCCCGGCGATGGCGTCCTCCGCGTGCCGCCGGGCCTGTTCGGCCTGCCCGAGGTCCCGGTGGCAGTGGGCGAGTTCGTCGGCCAGGTAGGCGTGGTCGAAGTGCCGGATCCAGGTGGGGTCGTCGCCGGAGTCCGGCGAGGGGTCCCCGGCCTGTTCGAGCCGGGCCATGGCCTTGGCCGCGACGTTCTGGCACGACCGCGCGTCGCCGAGGAGGGCGTGCCCGCGCGCCTCGGCCGCGTAGAACATGGCCTCGGCCCGCGGCGTGACGTGCCCCCGCGCCCCTTCCTGCGCCGCTTTCGCCAACTGGGCGATTTCCCTCGGGTTCCCCAGCGAAGCCGCCAGGTGACTCATGCTGGCGGCCAGGACGTACCCCCCGTACCCACGGTCCCCCGCAGCCTGGGCGAGGCGCAGCGCCTGGATGTAGTACCGCTGGGCGAGCCCGGGCTGGCCGGTGTCGACGGCCATGTAGCCGGCGAGTTCGGTCAACCGCGCTACCGAGGCGAAGAGTTCGCGCCCCACGGACTCGCGGTAGGAGCCGGCGAGCAGCCCGGAGACGACGCTGTTGAGGTAGTGCACGACGACGGGCCGCACGTGCCCGCTGCCGTACCGGTGGTCGAGTTCGACCAGGGCCTCCGTGGTGGCGCGCACGGCGTCGACGTCGGACGGTCCCACGCGCGCCCCGGCGTTGCGGGCGACCTGGGGGTCGGCGCCGGTGATGAGCCAGTCACGGCTCGGCTCGACGAGCGCCGAGGAGGCGACGGACGTCCCGCTGAGGAAGTCCCGCCGGCCGACGTCGCTGCGCCACAGCTCACACACCTGCTCGATCGCGCCGAGCACGGTGGGCGAGAACTGCAGGCCGACGCCGGAGGCGAGGTTCTTGCCGTTCGCCATGCCGATCTCGTCGATGGTGACGGTGCGGCCGAGCTTGCGGCCCAGCGCCTCGGCGATGATGGCGGGGGCCCGTCCCCTCGGCTGCTGGCCGCGCAGCCAGCGCGCTACGGAAGTCTTGTCGTAGCGCAGGTCGAGCCCGTGCTCGGCGCCGCACATATTGACCCGCCGGGCGAGGCCGGCGTTGGAACAGGCGGCTTCTTGGATGAGCGCCTGCAGCCGTTCGTTCGGCTGCCGCGCCACGAGTGGCCGTGCGGCCATGCTGTACCCCCTGAAACTGCTAAGCGTTCGCGGCGTTGCCCGCCGCGGCATGCGGAGAAGCTGAGACAGCTGACTGCGTCTTCCCCTGTGATCTTTGCCCCCTGAATGTCCGGAGAATGCGGACTTAACGGTAATGACAGCAAAGGCGGCATTGGCCAGACAATGACGGTCTCGCCCTGTCGCCGCAGAGGTGGCTACCCAGCCTCGGCGGCCAACCCGCGTCTGCGCCCCCGTACATGCATCCGTGCGCCCCACGTGCATGTCCTGGCACCGCCCACAAGCGTGAGCCTGAGCCGTAACCCCTCGTGACGAGGGGAGTTGTGATGGGCGTGGAAGAGACCATCGCAGTAGGAGCCCCGCACATCCCCCAACAGCGCAGCGAGCAACTGCTGGACGCCGCTGTCAGGTATGCGGAGGAGCGGCACTGGGACGTATTCGGCGGCACGTGGCTGCAGGTGGAGGAGGGGCGGGAGCACTGCTCGTGCGGTGATCCCGGCTGCCCCGCCCCCGGCGCGCACCCGGACCGTCCGGACTGGGCGAACCAGGCCACCGGCAGCGCCGTGGCCGTCCGCCGCATGTGGCAGAAGCAGCCCGCCGCTTCCGTCCTGCTGCCGACGGGCCGCACGTTCGACGCGCTGGACGTTCCGGAGACCGCAGGCTGCCTGGCGCTGGCGCGGATGGAGCGGATGGACATCCAGCTGGGGCCGGTGATGTGCACGCCGTTCCGCCGGATGCAGTTCTTCGTCCTGCCCGGCGGTGCGCTGAAGGTCGCGGACCTCGCCCGGAAGCTGGGCTGGCACCCCACGTCGCTGGATCTCATCGCCCGCGGCGAGGGGGATTACGTGGTCGCGCCGCCCACCCGCATGGGCACGCGCGGTTCGGTGCAGTGGGCGCGCCAGCCCACGGCCGCCAACCGCTGGCTGCCGGACGCGGAGGAGCTGGTGAGCGCCCTGGCCTACGCGTGCGGGCGGGATGCGGCGGACGCCCGCCGCAGGTGAAGCGCGCGGCGGCGGGCGCGCGCGGGGTCAGACGTGGTCGGCGGCCTCCGCCACGTATCCGTCGGGCCGTACGAGGAGCGTCGTGGGGCGGGCGTCGGCACGGGTGACCGTGGTGACGCCCGCCTTCTCGTGGGGCGGTGCGCCCCCGCCGCGCGGCAGGACGCGGACGTACGTCCCGGCGCGCAGCGCCTCGTACAGGCGGGAGGGCTCGCCCGGGCGCTCCACCAGCGGCAGGTCCGGGGCGCGGCGCCCGGCCAGCGGGTGCGCGCCGGGCGGGGCGGGGTAGCCGATGCCGATGCCGGAGATCATGAGCGCGCCCCGGTCGGTGGCGAAGGGCAGGGCGGCCGCGGTCAGGGCGACGGCGTCGCGCAGGCCGCGGGCGACGGGCGAGGCGAGCAGCACGCCCCGCACGATGGCGCCGCTGAGGCGCAGCACCAGCTTGCCCACGGGGTGGCGCTCGTCGTGATAGCTGTCCAGCAGGGAGTCGGGGGCCGTCCCCTTGAGGACGGCGGCGAGCTTCCAGCCGAGATTGGCCGCGTCCTGGAGCCCGGCGTTCATGCCGAGCCCGCCGGCGGGCGAGTGGACGTGGGCGGCGTCCCCGGCGAGGAAGACGCGGCCCTCGCGGTAGCGCGGCACCTGCCGTTCGTCGCTGTGGAAGCGCGAGGTCCAGCGCGCGTCGTGCATGCCGAAGTCGGTGCCGAAGGCGGTGCGGGTGACGGCCTTGAGCTCGTCGAAGTCGACGGGGGCGCTGGAGGGCAGGTCGGAGCCGCGCCGCCAGGCGATGGCCCGGTAGTAGCCGTCACCGAAGGGCACGAGGAAGGCGAAGCCGTCGCCGCGGCTGTTGAAGGCGGGCAGCCCCTCGGGCGCGGTCGCAAGCCGTACGTCGGCGAGCATGACGGAGCGCAGCACGGACTGCCCCGGGAAGGGCATCCCGATCGCCTTGCGCACGGCACTGCGGACCCCGTCGGCCCCGACGACGTAGGCGGCCCGGAGCGTTTCGGTGCCGCCGCCGGAGGTGCCGCCCTCGGTGCGGACGTCCAGGTCGACGCCCTCGCCGTCCTGCCGCAGCCCGACGACCTCGGCCCCGCGCCGCAGCACGGCCCCGGCCTTGAGGGCGCGCTCCTCCAGCACCCGCTCCGTCTCGTACTGCGGCGTCATCAGCACGCCCGGGAACCGGCTGGGCAGCCGGGACAGGTCGATCTTCCCGCGCCCGAAGATCCTCAGGTTGTCGATGAAGGGCCCGGTGGCCAGCAGCGGCTCGGCGATCCCACGGGCGTCGAAGGCCTCCAGCGTGCGCGCGTGCACGGCGAAGGCCCGCGTCAGATTGGACTCCTGCGCCCTCTTCTCCACCACCGTCACCCGCACACCGGCGGCGGCCAGGTCCCCGGCGAGCAGCAGCCCGGTGGGGCCTGCGCCGACGACGATGACGTCGGCGGGGGCGGAGTGGGAGGCGGAGGCGGAGGCGTTCCGGGGGGAGAGCGGGGAGGACATCACGGCTCCTCGGATGGCTCGTAGGGCATGTGGCCGTACTGCCAGTGCACACCCGCGCCCGCAATATGTCAACGCTTGTTGAATTAATGTGGAGGGCGAGGCCGGGAGCAGTCCACTGCTCCCGGCCTCGTCATCAGTTGGCCTGCGCCCCGCGCCAAGTCGGCAGCAGCTCGTCCAGCAGGGCTTCCGTGCGCGGTGGCAGGCCGCGGGCCGCGCCACCCAGTGCGGAGTTCCGGGCGATGAGGGAGTCCGCCGTCTCGGCCAGCAGTGCCATGTCCCCCGAGGCGTGTACCGCACGGAGCAGCTGGTTCCACAGCCGCTCGTCCGCGGGCGCCGTCTCCAGCGCCCCGTTGACGGCCTCGACGGCGGCCTCCACCCGCCCGGCTTCCAGGTGGTGCGCGGACAGGGCGAGCGCGACGCCGGCGACGAGCAACGGCAGCTGCGCCTCGACGATCTCGTGCTCCAGCCAGCCGTACCGGCCGGCGGGCCGGTCCGCGAGCAGCGGCCCGCGGGCGAGCCCCAGGGCGTCGGTCAGCAGGCGCTCCCGGACGGCCGGGCGCTGCGCTCCCTTGCCCTCCGTGGCCTCGTGGTGGAGCGTGCGCAGCACGTCGAGGTCCGACACCACCGACGGTGCCAGCGTCAGCCTGCCCGCCGCGTCGGTGCGGAGCCGGGGCGCGCCGTCCGCTTCCGTCCCCAGCCAGTCCCGCAGCCGGGCGATGAGCGCGTCGCGCACGTCGGTGGTGACGCCGCGGGGCCACAGGCCGGAGGCGAGGACACGCGGGTGCACGCCTTCGCGGTGCAGCAGGAGCATGGCCAGGGCCTCGTGCAGGAGGGGGCTGCGCTCGTCGTCGGGCGCCTCGAGCCCGATGACCTCGTAGGAGCCCACCAGGCGGGCATACACCGCGGGCCTGCCGGCCTCGGTGATATCGACCAGGAAGGGGCTGTCCGCGGGGTCCGGGTCGGGCTCGGGGCCGCCGTCGGCCGTGATGGCCCCGAAGAGCTCGACAACCGCCTCGACCTGCGACTCCGGCAGCTTCTGGGCGTCGAGCTCCAGGCCCAGGAGGGGGGCGAGCAGCCGTCCGGCAGGGGTGATCTCCAACTCCCACGAAACGCCCTGCAGGCCCGTTCCCTCGATGCCGACGAGGTAGCCGATGCCGAGCCGGTCGGAGCCGGCCGCGAGCTCGGCCAGGGCGGCGGCCTCCGCCTCGTCCGGCTCGGCGGCCACGATCACCAGATGGGGCGCCCACTGCGCGTGCCGGGTCCGTCCCGTGCGGCCGGTCAGTACCGAGTCGTGGCCGGCCGTGCTCAGTGCGGCACGGCGCTGCCGGGTCTCGGCCCGCATGGCCTCGAGGAGGGCGTCGACGCCGTCGAGCACGCGGATGCGGGCCGGGGCCAGAGCGCGCAGGTCCTGGTCGAAGCCGACGAGGGTGAGGGTGAGCCGGTCCGACCAGCCGTTGGTGGCGAGTTCGGCGGCCACGGAGGCGAGGACGGCGGCGCGGTCGGCCGCGGCGCCGGTCAAGGACACGATGCCCGGAACAGCCTCCAGGTTCAGCAGCAGTCTGGCGCCGTCGACGGTGCCCAGGCTGGCGAGCCCGGGGTACGGGGCGACGGTGTCCTCGGCGGCGTCCGCGGGAAGGGCGATCTCGGAGCGCGTCACGCTCCACATGGCCGTTCCGGTGCCTTCTCGCCAGGGGGCGGGAGGTTCGCCGGAGTCCTGCGCGAGCTGCAGGTGGAGTTCCGTGTCCGTGAGCCAGGCGGCGTAGACGGCCGGCAGCTGCCGCGAACCGGCGGAGAGGATGGCCGACAGCGAACGCAGCCCCCGGTCGAGGTCGCGCACCGCCGCCGGGTCCGCCCCGACCATCAGCGCGTCCCGGGCGTTCGCGGCGGCACCGGTCGGCGCGGCACCGGAACGGCGGCCGGCCACGGTGGCCGCCGCCTGCCACAGCTCCGTACGGCGGCGGCGCCCCAGGGCGGCGAGCAGGCCCGCAGCAAGCAGGGGCGCTGCGACGAGGGCCTCGGCGAGGCCGAACGACTCCGGACCACCGGCTACGGGGACGGCCGTGGAGGCGCCGGGAGCGGGCTCGGCGGGGTTCTCGGCCGGCGTCCCCGCAGGCTGCTCGGCGTTGATGTCCCGCGCGGGCTGCTGGTGTCCGGCCTGCCGGTCCTCCGCGTGGGGGCCCGTCCGGTCGTAGTCCCGGATCTCCTGGCCGATCCGCTCGGGCACCCGGGGCGCTTCGTCCGGCATTTCGACGAGGTCGCCTCCATGCGCGTCCGCCGGCATCTCCATGATCCAGCCGGGACGGATCAGGCTGGCCTCGGTGAGCTGCTCGCCGTCAGGCTGCACCCGGTCCTTGTTCAGCTCGTAGATCTCCTTGTACCGGCGGCCGTCGTCCAGGTGGCGCTCAGCGATCTCCCACAAGGAGTCGTGGTGGCGGCCTTCGGGCGGCTGGACGCGGTAGAACTTCGTCCCCTTGTGCAGTTCGTCGCCCGTGTCACCGGAGGGCGCAGGACGGGCCCTGTCCGCGGTGCCGCCCCGCTCGCCGTCCGCCCGGGCGCCGACGTGCTGGTCCTGCCCGCCGCCCGGGGTCTGTTCCGCCGCCGCCACCGCCGGCCGGTGGTTGCCGCCGTCCAGGTTGTTCCCCAGCTGGGACAGGCCGGGGGTGAGGCTCGCGCTGGTCGCACCCACCAGCAGCAGGGCCGCCACGAGCTGGCGGGCGAGGAGCTGGCTCGGGCCGGCGCCGGGCACCCGCGGGGGCAGTCCGACCCCGGAGAGCTCCGCCTTCACCTCGACGAGGACGCACGCCGCGAACTGGGCCCAGGCCAGCCAGACGAGGGCCGTCAGCACCTTGATGAAGAGGTCCGCCGTGATCTCCCGCCGGAAGACGTCGGCGGAGGGCACGGAGTGCGGCAGCGGCCAGCCGACGAAGTGCGCGAGCGCGCCGGGCACTCCGACGACGAGCGCCGCGAGAGCCACGAACGCGAGGAACGCCTTGACGAAGTCGCCCGCGGTGCGGCGGTGCCGGGGCAGGCCCGGTCGGGGGGTCCTGGTGGTGTTGCGCGCCATGGCTCTCTGCTCCCGTGGACGACTGTGGCGGCTGGCTGAGGGACTGTTGGGGATGGGGACAGGGACTGCTGGGCGGCGCGTGGCAGAGGTCAGCCGGCGTGAGACTCGGCCTTCGAAGTGCCGTGCACGGTGAGGTCGCCCTGGTAGAACAGGCCGGTCAGCACCGGCCGGTACGTCAGCCGGACCTCGACCTCGACTTGCCGGGAGTCGCTGGCGTCCGTGCAGTGCGATGCCGCGACGTCGGGCCCGGACATCCCGGCCTCGGCCATGTACGTACGCGCCCTGGCCGTGCAGTTCTCGTAGTTGATGGGCGCGGCGCCCCCGCCGTCGCGCAGGGCCGACACGTCGATGTCCTGTGCGGCGTAACGGGCGGCCTGCTCGGCGATGTCGGCCGCGCGCTCCCGCTGGGAGATGGACATCCCCCCGTCGACGACGAAGGCGGCGAGGGCCAGGAAGAGCAGCGCGAAGACCAGCACCGCCGCGGCACCGGACCCGCGGTCGCCGAACCGTTCCGGGCCGCCGGGGCCTCCTCCCCCGCACCGGCGAGGGCCGGCGCACCGCCGGGTCGGACCGTTCCACCGCTTCGGGGCCGTCATGCCGCCCTCCGGTACGGGTCGATGGGCGAACTGGAGTGCCCGGTCATCGTCTTGCCGATGTCCAGACCGAGCATGGCCAGTCCGCGGACCTCGCAGCTCACCTCGACGGTGAAGAAGCCCCCGGGCCGGAAATCCGACGTCATGCGGACGGTCACCGGCCCGGAGCACACGTCCTCCAGATCGGCCTCGGCCGCCTTGCGGGCCTCGTTCATCGCCACCGGATAGGCGTGCTGGATCGATCCGGCACGGGCGGCGTCCCGGGCCGCCCCGTCCACCGCGCCGCGCCCGTCGACCATCTGCCCGAAGGCGACGAGTACCAGGATGAAAAGGATCATCACCGGAGCGAGGATGACGACCTCGATGGTCGACAGGCCCGCGTCGCCCCGTCCGGAGCCGGCCGCGCTCCGCCGCTGCACCGCTCTCACCCCCGGTCCTCCACGAAACGCTCGACCGGGCCCTGCGACTGCGCGTGCACGGTGAGCCGCATGCCCGGAAAGATGGTCGGGACGCCCGCCTCGACCTCGACGCCCACGGTGCCCGGCCCGGGCTGCACCGCCGTGACCTCGGGGTCGACGAGCAGGCTGGGACCGAGCTGCCGAATGTACGAACGGGCCTGCGCGCCGGCCTTCCCGCGCCAGCCGCCGGGGTTCTCGTCCGCCTCGGCGCGGGCCTTGCGGGCACCCGCCTGAGCGGCGGCCTGGGCGACGTGGTCGGCCCAGAAGTACAGGGCGAACTGCACCGTCGCGAAGATCATGAAGAACAGGACGGGGGTGAGCAGCACGAACTCGATGGCGGTCATGCCACGGTCGCTCGTACGGGCACGGCTGTCCGTACGGCCGCGCCTCTCCGTACGAGCGCAGCCGTGCGTACGACGACGGCCGCTGCCGGCGTCACCTCGTACGGCTTCCACACGACGGCGCACAGCGCGCCGCACGGCCCCCCGTCGTCCCATGTCTCACTTACTCGTGCAGGTCTTGTCGGCGTCGGCGCCCTCGATGCAGTGGCTGACCTTGTCGGCACCGCCCTTGAGTGCCTTGCTGATGACGGCGGCGACCACCCCGACGATGGCGACGACCACCGCGGAGATGATCACCCACTCGACGGCCGACGCGCCGCGGTCCGTCTCGGCGGAGCGCGCCTTGGCCACGCGGCCCTGCAGGAAGACGACGAGGAAGTCCACAGCCGGGTGGCTGATGCGGAGTCCGGATTTCACTTAGGTGTCCTTTCGGAGAGAGGAAGGGGCGGCGGCAGGTCATCCCTGCTGGAAGACCCGCATCGCCGCCGGGAAGATCAGGAAGACCAGGAAGCCGGCGCAGAGGAGCAGCTGGGCGACGAGCATCGACTGCGACTTCTCGCCCGCGCTTCCTTCGATCTCGGCCATTTCCCGGTGCCGCATCGTTTCTGCGCGGGAGCCGAGCGACTCGCGCACCTTCGCGCCGTCGTCGGCCACCAATGCCAGCGACGCGGACAGGTCCTTCAGTTCGTCGATGCCGAGTTCCTCGCCGAGGTCACCGAGCGCCTGCCACTGGCTCAGCCCGGTGATGCGGGCGTCGGCCAGCGCGTTGCGCACCCGCCGGATCGCCCAGCCGTCGCTCACCTCTGCGGCCGCCATCAGCGCCTCGGGCAGGCCGCGGCCTCCCGCGAGGTTCATGGCGACCAGGTCCAGATAGGCGCCGACGACCCGGCGCAGATCACGGCGCTTCCCGGCCGCGTCGCGCCGGACCTCCAGGTCCGGCAGCATGAAGAACACCGCCGCGAACACCAGCGCCAGCCAGACGGGGATCACCGGCCCGCTGCCGAAGCCCAGTGTCCAGACGACCACGAAGACGAACGGGCCGAAGACCAGGCCCGCCGCCGCCAGGAGGATCTTCGTCGCCAGGAACGCCTCCCAGCCGCGGTCCAGGACCGCCAGGTCGGCGCGGAGCGAGCGCTGCTCCCAGCCCTGTTGCCGGTAGAACTCCGCAACCCGCAGTCCCACCCGGGCCCGCAGCGAGTCGAACCGTCCGGCCTCCTCGTGGGCTGCCCCGTGGTCGGCGGCCAGGGCGGCCGCACCCCGGGCCCGCAGCGCGTCGATCTGCGCCACCTGCGACAGGGTGCTGCGCCTGCCGGGCACCAAGGCCCGTATCAGCACGAAGACCCCGAGGCCGAGGACCGCTCCGACGAGCACGGGCATGGTCAACGCGTCATTCACGCGGGCCCACCTCCTCCTCGGCCGAGCGCGGCCGTACGAACTGCACCGGCGGCTCGTCGCGGACGAGGAAGCGGTCGGGCGTCTCGATGCGCGACAGCTTCCGCAGCCACCAGAAGCCCAGGCCGAACAGGCCGCACACACAGGCCAGGACGAGCTGACCCAGCGGCGAACCGTAAGGGGAGACGAACTCCCGGTTGAAGACGGACAGACCGAGCACGAAGGCCACCGACACCCCGACCACGATCTGCACGCTGCGCCGCGTCGACGCGCGCTGCGCCATCACCCGCCGACGCATGTCCACCTCTTCGCGGGCGGACTTCGCCAGGGCCCCGAGCACTTCGCGCAGCCCCGGCCCGCGCAGCCGTGCGTTGAGGATGAGGGCGGCGACGACGATGTCGGCCGAAGCGTCGTCGATCTCGTCCGCGAGCATCTGGAGCGCGTCGGGCAGGGGCGTGCGGGCGCGCAGCCGGTCCACCAGCGCGTCCAGGTGGGGGCGCAGCGCCGGGGCAGCGCCGCGGGCGGACGCGGGGATGGCCTGCTCCAGGCCGACGGCGCCCGCGATGGTGTCGCGCAGCGACTCGGTCCACGAGGCGAGTGCCTCGATGCGGCGCATGGCGAGACGCTCCTCACCGGCCCCGCCGAAGAGGCGGTCCCAGACGAAGACGAGCAGGCCCGCGGCGGCACCCGCGACCAGCCAGCGGGTCAGCAGCAGGACGGCCAGTCCCACGGCGACGGCCAGCGATCCGCGGCGGCCGGCGAACCGGGCCAGCTCGGCGAGACGATCCTGCGCCCTGGCCTTCTCGTGGGCGGGCTTCGCCGGCAGCCCCCGCACCGCAACGATCAGCAGCGCGAGCCCGCCGCCGGCGACGACACCGCAGAGCAGCGCGTACAGCACGGGCAAGGAGAAGAAGCCCCCCGCGCCCCCCGGGGCCGGGAGGCCCGAAGCCACGTGCGAAACCGCTTCCGAAGCCGGTGAGGTGATGCCCACGCGCTACCTCCAGTGCCCGGTCGGCCGGTATCCCTGCGCGACCAGTTCGTCGAGACAAGCGATGGGTGCGTGCGGCAGCACCCGGCCGTCCGGCCCCTCCGCGAACACCTCGCTGGAGAGCACCCGCCCGTCGACGCCGTTGACCTCCCGCACGGAAGTGACCACGCGGCTCAGGCGCCCACCGTCCTGGTACAGATTGCGACGCTCCACGAAGACGACGAAGTTGACGGCGCCCGCGATCAGCATCTGGCTCGCCTCGATGGGAAGCCTCTCGGCGGCCTGGAGTGCGTACGTCGAGATGCGGTTGAAGACCTCGCTGGAGCTGTTGGCGTGGATCGTGGAGAGCGAACCGTCGTTGCCCTGGGACATCGCGTTGAGCATCGTCACGATCTCGTCACCGAGCACCTCGCCGACGATCACCCGGGAGGGGTTCATGCGGAGGGACCGCCGCACCAGCTCCGCCATGGAGATGGAACCGAGACCCTCGGAGTTGGGGAGCCGCTCCTCGAACGCGACCACGTTGGGGTGCAGCTCGGGGAACTGGTCCAGACCGAGCTCCAGCGCCCGCTCGACGGTGATCAGGCGCTCGTGCGCCGGTATCTCGTTGGCGAGGGCGCGCAGCAGGGTCGTCTTTCCCGCATTCGTCGCCCCGGCGATCATGATGTTCTTACGGGCCCGGACCGCGCAGGTCAGGAAGTCACCGAGCTCCGGGGTGAGGGTGCCGTTCCCCACGAGATCGGTCAGGAACACCTTGCCCAGGCGGGCCCGGCGGATCGACAGTGCCGGCCTGCGCGTGACGTCCATGACGGCCGAGAGCCGGGAGCCGTCCGGAAGCCGCAGGTCGAGCTGGGGGTTCGCGGAATCGAACGGACGTGACGACAGGCCGGAGTAGGCGCCCAGGATCTGAATGAGCTCGATCAGCTCCTCATCACTCTCGGCGACCGGCTCCCCCCGCTGTTCCCGTCCGTCGGCGTAGCCGACGAAGACCTGGTCACAGCCGTTGATGTCGATGTTCTCGACGTCCGGGTCGTCCAGCAGGGGCTGCAGGCGCCCGACGCCGAAGAGGGCCGCGTGCACGGCGTTCGCGTACTGCTCCTCGGTCACCGCGTCCAGCGGGGTACGGCCGGCGCTGATCTCGGCGCGCGCGTACTCCTCCAGGATCTGCGCGATGACCGCGCGGGCGTACTGCCGCTCGTCCTCGCCCGACATCGGGGCCAGGCCCGAGGCCTGGTCGAGGCGGCGCTGCTCGGCGATGCGGTCGCCGGCCTCCTGCCGGAACTGCTTGACCAGGTGGTGGTTGACGGAGCTCACCGCAGACCACTCGTCCCGTCCGGCATGCGGGTGCCGGCCCCGGTCGCCCATGCGGCCCCGAACTGCTGATGGAGATCGGCGGCCACCTTGCGCACCGAGCGCACCAGCAGCGACTTCGCCGCGCTGCCGCGCCTGCGCCCGACCAGCTGCTCGGCGCCCGCGGGATCGTGCGCGACCACGCCGACGACCCTGGCCACCGACTGGGAGGCGACGAGCATGTCGTTCATCTGACCCGCGATCTTGGCCCCGTCCCTCGCGCCCACGACGAGCACCACCCCGATGAGGGGCGTGACGATGTGGGCGGTACCGCGCTGGGAACCGTGCAACCTGGCGGAGAGCGCGGCCGCCCGGTCCCGTACGCGAGCGAGCTGCTCGGGCTCCGTGCGGGACACCAGGAGGACGAGCGAGGCCTGGGCGAAGAGGCCCGTGACCACCGGGTCCACACCGATGCGGCCGCAGTCGGCGATCACGTCTGCGGCACCGTGCTGGGAGCCCGCGAGCCCGGCGAAGGCACTGCCCAGGACGGGCCACACCCCGGCGAGGCCGACGGACTGCTCGGCGTTCCCGAGACCGACGAGCACCTCCAGGCCGCCGGAGACGGGCTGGGCGTGGTCCCAGACCTGCTCGGCGACGAGCCCGCGGCGCGCCGTCGCCGCCAGGGACAGCATCCCGGTGTTCGGGTCGAGCGGGCCGCCGTGCGCCGCCGCGCACCGGTACACCAGGTCACCGCCTGCGGGGTCGGCCTCCGCGAGCAGGGCGCGCCGGGGCCAGACCGCGGCGAGGGCAACGGCGGTGGTGGTCACGCCTGGAGAGCCTTTGTCGGCGGCTATGGCAATGAGGGCCATCTGTTGTCTACGTCTCCGCCGTATCCGCTGTGATCGATGACATCAACTTGCGCTCGCTGTGCTCGCCGGCACCTTGACGACCGCAACCTGGCCGGCTGCCGCGGCCTGGGTCAGCGCGGCGCTCTCCGCTTCGGTCACGATGACGGTGACGGGCAGGCCACCACCGCCGAATCCGTCCTTGGCGCCGGAGGGTACGGACTGGACCTTGGCCGTCCGGGCCAGGAGGTTGCCGTTCCCGCCCGGGCTCGCGGAGCCGGAAGCTCCCGAGGAGCCGGAGGAACCGGAGCCGGAGGAACCGCCGGAACCGGAAGCTCCGGAAGACTTGTCTCCCGAGCTCTTCTGCGCGTCGGATCCAACCCGGTACACGGAGACCGTGTCACCTTCCGCGAGCCCCTGCGGGTACTGCCCCTCCTTGAGCGAAAGGCCGACGACGACCTTTCCTTCGGCGAGCCCTTCCTTGCCGGTCAGCATCGAACCGACAAGCAGCGTGCCGGGGACGATATCCGTGACGGCCCGGTACTTGGTCAGCAGATTCCGGTCGCTCCAGCGCACGTACTTGATGGCCGAGTCCTCGGCCACCATGACGGGCTCGATGACATCACGGGTATCCGGAATCTTTTTCCCCGCGGTAACCCGCTGCTTGACCTTCACGACCTCAATGCGTTCACCGGCGCGCATTACCAGCACGGTGGCTCCGAGAGCCCCCACGAGAATCAGCAGAACCGCGAGTGCGGCCAATGCGGGCTTACGCTCCCGCGGCGCAGAAGGAAGCCTCTCCCCCACGGCGGCGCCGGCTCCCTTGAGACCCGCAGTCGCACGCTCCTGGACCTTCACGTCCAATGCCCCCGCAACTTTTGTCCGGATTAACGCTCTTGATCCACCGACACCCCATGTGGACCGGCACACCCCGGACAGGCGCTTCCTCATGGTCGACGGGGTGTCAGCTGTCACGGCACGGTATCAGCCGCCCATAACCACCTCAAGGCGCACCGGTCGCCGCTGCCGCACCAGGCCAACCCTTATCGCCGGGAACTGAAGTCACATGGTTGCCGTCTTGTGCCACGTGCATCCATGCCATCATCACCTAAGCACGCCGAATGGACCGGAACGCCCTGGGAGATGGGGAAGTTGACTATCCACGCACGAAGCCGGGCCGGTATCGCCTTTGTCACAGCAGCCGCCGCACTCGCCCTGACCGCGTGCGGCAGCGACGCGAAGCCCAAGGATGACGGCAAGATCGACGGCGCGGAGAGCGCGCCCGCGGCCTCCTCCGCATCTCCGGGCAAGGGTGCGCCTTCGGCGGGTGCGGGCGGGGGCGGAGCGGAGCGACCCAAGATCGCTTTGCCTGGGGACGTGCATAACGTCTTCGAGGGCGGCAAGACAGGGGATGCGCAGAAGGACGCGATCCTGGCGGACAACGAGCAGCGCATCAACTCGGTTGACGAGGCGGTCACCAGCGGTGATCTGAACCGACCCGGATTCAAGTACTACTCGGCAGAAAGCGCCCTCGCCTCCGCAACCCAGTACGTCAAGGACTTCCAGGCATCCGGCGAGACCTTCACCGGCACTACTCGCTACTTCAACAGGAGCGTCACGCTGCTGAAGACGGAAGGCCTGGCCGTGGTGTCGTACTGCACGGACGAGACCAAGGCGTACAGCAAGAACCGGAAAACCGGAGAGGTGAAGTCGGAGCCGGGATCCGACAAGGATTACGCCTTTTACAACACGCGCGTGAAGAAGAACGACGCCGGAGTCTGGCAGACCGTCAGCGTTCTGAGCGAGGAGGGCTCCGCACGATGCAAGCCCTGAGTCGCAAGCTGACCTGCCGCTCGATGGCGATAATGGTGACCCTCGCCTTGGCGTCGACTCCCACGGCCGCCTACGCAGGTGGCAAGGGGCGCGGCCACCGGGAATCCCAAAGCAGCGGATCGAGCAATGGGCAGAACGTCGCCGCCGAGGTCCGGGTGTCCGGCGTCCAGACGACGGTCAACGGCGGTTCGGGAAACGGCAAAACCCGGTCCCTCACCCCCTCCGACAGCAACTGGACCCCGCCCGCCTGCTGGTACGAGCCGACCATCTCTCCCAAGGAACTCAAAGAGACGATCGAGACGCTGGAGAAGGACAAGGGCGTCTTCGGCATGGGTGGGTTCGGGCAGATGTTCGCCGGCCTCTTCAAGACGATCTACCAGACCGATAAATACGACGACTACAACATGGCCAAGCAGGGGAAGGGCATGTTCTGGGGCGCGGTCATCAACCCGGCCCGCAAGGACGACCCCGCGGCCATGTCGTGTGACCGGCTGCCGTTCTGGGTGGACGACAACAAGACACCCGACGTTCCCCTCGCCGTGTCGCCGAAGATCCTCGCCGAATACGCCTACGACGAGCTGCCCATCCCGTCCACGGACTTCTCCATGAGCCCGGACGGCAAGCAGACCGTCAACCTCTCCACCTGGATCTGGGCCGATCAGGCGCGCTTCAAGCCCGTCTCCGTCACGGCCTCGCTCCCCCACACCAGCCTCTCGGCAACCACCACCGCCACGCCGGTCTCCTTGAAGCTCGAGCCGGGCACCGGCGAAGCGACGATGCACCCCGCGTCCGGCGAGTGCCCCATCAACGCCGACGGCAGCATCGGCGCGCCGTACACGGACGCGAAGAAGAAGGACACGCCGCCCTGCGGCCTGACCTACCTCCGCTCCAGCGCCAAGGCCGGCTCGTATCCGCTGAAGGCCACCATCACCTGGAAGATCTCCTGGAAGAGCTCCACGGGTGAGGGTGGGGACCTTCCGACGGGCACGTTCGGCAAGACGACGAACGTCACCGTCCAGGAAATCCAGTCCGTCAACCGCTGACCTTCCCGGCAGCCTCGGCGAAGGACAGGCGGCCCCGCCTGTGGGTGGGCCCCCGGAAAGGGGAGCCCACCCGGCCGGTTCACGGCAGCAGGCGGAGATCCACGTAGCCGGCCGTGAAGCCCGAATTCGCCGGGACGTCCATGTTCCCCAGGTCGATGTGCTCGACCTTCCAGAGGCGTCCGGCGATCTCCAGCGTGTCTCCCTCGCGCGCGTCTTTATAGCTCGCCCTGTTGCCGCGGATAGCCCTGACGCTGATGTCAGCGCGCTTCGGGTCGTTTGAAACATCCGAGAGGATGACGCTGTACCCGTCACCCCCGTACTGGGTGTGCGGTACGTGCCAGCGCAGCCGCCAACGGCCGTCGACGGTCGTGGGCCAGTCGTTCATTGTGCTTCCCTGTTCGCTGGGGGACGGGGTGGGTGCGGCGTCGTCCGGGCTCTTGGGGGTAAGCACGACGCGGTACGTACAAATCTGCCGGACGGTGTATACGTGCCCCTTGACGGTCAGGTCGTCCCCCGGCGCAACGGTCCATTGCTGTCCGTCGACGCGAGCGGCGGGCGTCTCCCCTACTGCGAGCCCGGCCTTGCGGTGCCTGCCGTCCGCCGTGGCCTCCGCGTACGCCACCGGTACACCGCCCGCAAGCCGGGTGAAGCCGCCCCTGAGGATGCGGGTGCCCTCGATTCCCGGCCCACCGTCCTTGTCCCCGTCGCAGAGCGGGCCCTTGTCGAGCGGCGGCGGTGGGACTGCGTCCGCCGTGGTGGCGGTGGCCTGGGGGCTCTCGGTCCGGCCGCCGCCGAACGTCCCGCATCCGGTCACGAGCAGCGCCAGGCCCGCGGCCGCTGCGACGCGTAGGGCCCTCACCGGGGCACCTGCAGTGCTTGCGGATCCTCGAAGAATTTCTTGTACTGCTCCGGCGTGGCCCGGATGTCGGGGACGTCCGGGTCCGGACCCCAGGGATTACCCAGCACGATCTTTCCGTTTTCGAAACCCTTGACGAAGTAGACGTGCCGGGTCGTGAAATTATCGCCCCACAGCTTCTGGCCGTCCTTCTTCAGCTGATCACCGCTCGGGGTACTCACCACGACGGGCCGGTGTTCCTTCTGGAACACCTCCTTCACCGAGTCGAAGTCATGGTCGACCGATTCAGAGTCCTTGCCGGTCACGTACGGCGCGCCCTTCTTGGAAAAGTCCCACTCCGTTGCCCCGTAGTTCCCCTGCTCGGCACGGTCGTAGCGTTTGTCATGCAGGTGCTCGTCGGGTGCACCGCCGTCGTCTTCGCCGTACATGAGGGCGAAGGCTTTTTCGTAATACGCCGGCCACCGCTCGTGGCTCACGCGGTTGTAGGCGGTCATGGGCTCACCGTTGTTGTCCAGGGGCAGGTCCGGCGTGACGGTCACCCAGCGCTTGTTGCCGTCCTTGTCCCAGATACGCACGTCAATGGTTCCGTTGGGGTTCTCCTTGATGCCCTCGCGGATGAACTGGGGGTTCTGCTGGGCGGTGGCGGTGAGCTGCGAGATGTACCAGCAGTCGCCGAAGCGACCCTGGGATATTTCTCCCGCGCTCAGTTCGCGCCCCGGAGCGAACAACGGGTCATTGGGCGTGCCCCAGTGCATTCCCTTGGCCGGCTGGCGGCTTTGGGGGTTCTGGCCGTCGAGGTAGGCATCAGTGGTTTCGAAGCCCGGCTGGATCTCGGGAAACGCTCCCTTCATCTTCTCCCAGTTAGAGGGCCCGATGCGTGCCAGGATGCGGCTGAGGTGGTCGCGCCGGGCCGATGCCGGGATGCCGTTGTGATCCCACCACTTCATCCAGCTGCCGTCGTTCGCGTTCGACGCCAGCTTTCCGTACAGGCGGAAGTCGGCGTCCGGGACCTTGGCGAAGAACGCGTCGAGCTCGGCGCTCGTCATGCCGTCCAGCTGCTTCTGGATCTTTTCCAGGTCGTCCCGGTTGCCGTTGCTGCCGAAGTCCTTGCCCTTCAGCTCGCGCATGGAGCGCAGGGCGTCCTCGATCTTCTTGGCATCCGGGGGGTTCTCGTCGGAGAAGGCGATAACGGGATCGATGCGATAGCCCTGCTCCGCCAGCTTGCTGCAAGCCTCCAACTGCGTGCAGCGCCGCTCAATCGACTTGGACATGTCTCCGAGCTCGCTGCTCAGGCTCCCTGGCAGGTTCCCCCCGCCGAAGAACGGCATGGGGCCGAGCAGATCGCCAACCAGTGGCGAGAGGAGCGGGTCGGTCGTGGCGGGCTTGTTACCCATCAAGGCGTTGGCCTGTGTCAGCACCACGGCGACGGAGGTGTGCAGGCCCTGGGCCCCTTCACCCTGGCGTCCCAGGTCCTTGGCCAGGGAACGGATCTTTGCCACGTCGAAGCCGTCGAATCCCATCAGCGGCCGCCCTTGTCGTTCTTCTTTTCCTCGTCCGCGGCCTGCTCGTCCAGACGCCGCGCCTCGGCCTCCCAGCGTCCGGCGTCGCTCATGAGGGCACTGGCCATCTGGTTGAGCTTGCTCTTGCGGTCGGATATCTGGGCCGTCGCGCTGGTCGCGTAGGGCCCCTTCCAGATGGCCGGTGCGGATTGCTGGGCCTGCTTGGCCGAGGAGTCGAGGTACGGCCCCAGCTTCTGCGCCAACGACCGGGCTTGGCGTGCGCACTCCCGCAGATCGCCGGCCCGTTTCTTCCTCTGTGCAGGTGTCTCACCTGTCGCCTCACCAGGCGGCACGGTTCCCCCTCTATGCTTCATGAACCTCGCGCGCCGAACGGCGCCCGGTGCTGTAGGCGCATGCTAGAGGGTGACAGGGGGTGTCGTGACCTTGACAAACACGCGGCGTGTCGAAGCGCCGGCGACCGCCTTTGCGCAGGTCCGGTGAGGGGCCTCGCCCCGTCCGCGTCCCGGCCTCCGTGCAGCGCATCAGTAGGGTTGGCGCATGGCTTTCGGAAGAACCAGGAACAGCGAACCCCCGGTCCCGGCCGTCGACTGGCGCGATGTCGAGCAATTCAGAATAGGCACCGTGGAACGGGATATCGGTGCAGGCCGCAAGCGTCCCGTCATCGGGCAGAACGCCGTACGTGTCCCCCGGATCGAGGGTCAGGAGCGCATCAACGCGCCTTGCGCATTCTTCGGCTCCCAGGCGGCCCGCTTGGGCGCCCACGTGCTGTACGAGGACGAGCGGGCGCAACAAGTCCTCTGCTCGATCGGCGAGCCTCAGTCCGTCGGCGACGAGCGCCATTACCCGGTGCGCGACGGCCAAGGGCAGGTCATTGGTGGCATCAGGCGGATTCCGCCGTCAGGTGAGCTCTCGCGGCCCACATGGCGCATCGAACAACCGGGCCGTCCCGAGATCACGGGACTCAACAAGTGGTCCACGCTGAACCCCCTGAGCATGGCGGCGCACGCCGCGGGCAAGGTTCTCGGCGGACTGGCGATGGCCGTGTTCCTGTCCGAGCCCGCCGGTGGTGACCAAAGGGGCCGCACCCTGCTGTGGTCCGCGGGACGCGAGAAGGTGATGGAGTCGG
This sequence comes from Streptomyces sp. URMC 124, assembly GCF_051386455.1. NCBI lineage: Bacteria > Bacillati > Actinomycetota > Actinomycetes > Kitasatosporales > Streptomycetaceae > Streptomyces > Streptomyces sp. URMC 124. Next base: position 20,064 of record NZ_JBPQTS010000053.1, on the reverse strand, counting down.
ACGACTACACCTTCACCGTCTTGACGCCGTGGCTGGATCGCAGGCTGGCCTTCGCCGTCGCGGTCATCGGCGACCGCTGACCGGCTGCGGCCCTCAGCGCGGCCGACGGCGTGTCCTGCCGTAGAGAATGAACGCCTCCATGGCCGCCAGCAGCCCACCGCAGGTCCAGGCCATCCCGGACGACAGGCCGTGGACAGCATTGTCCAGCCTTGTCGGCAGCCAGCCGCCCGGATCGACCACGAGGGTGACGCTCCGTCCCGGCGCGAAGCCCTCGTCGCAGCCGGCCGTGTCGTTCACCTCATAAGTGCGCTTCCGCCCGGAGCCCGTGCGCGCTACGGAACAGGTACGGCCGTCACCGTGCTTCTTGTAGTAGCCCTCGACATCAGTGATCACACCTTCGTACCGGTCACCGCGCCGGTCGAGCACGAAGTCGTTCATGGCCGGACCGACGAAGAGGCAGAAGGCGAAGCCGAGGACGACCACGCATGTGCCGGGCCCCGCCCCGGGCCCGCACAGTGCGCCGGCGACGAGCAAGGCGGCCAGCACGACGCACGTGGCCACGGCTATCCAGAGCAAACTGTCACTCTGAACGAGCCATGCGCCTCCCATCACAACCGCCGGCGTGGCGACCATCACGCCGACGGTGCCCGGCCACCGGCGCTCCCCTGGCGTCGCCCGAGGCTTGACCGGCTGTACGCGCCGACCCGTCTCTGCGCTCACCGGCTTCCCTTCTTCCTCATCCTGCTCACCCCGGTTAGAACCAATTCATCGGATTCGCCTTCTTGGCCAGGCTCTTCGCCTTGCTGCCGGTCCATTTGAGGGCCTTGCCGCCCTTGTCCTTGATGTCGTCCCAGTGCTCCACGGCCTTGGCGCCGACATAGACGGCACCCGTCACCGCAACGGCTCCGAGCGTGACCGGGTTTGGCGCGACCGTCGCCGCGGTCAGCGAGGCGTTGAAGCCAACCTCGGCCACGTCCGCCACATACTTGGCCCCGTGCTCCCGGTCCGTGAAATGATTGGCCGGGTTGCCCTGCGCCACCACGTTGGCGACGCTGTAGCCGGTCGAATAGACGCCGCCCACGACACCGAGGCCGCGAAGGGCGCCTCCGGTCTTTCCGGCGACCTTGAGGCCTTCGCCCCATGCGGCAAGCCGTCCCTTGCCCTCGAGCATCCGGGCGTCCATGGAGACGTTCCTGCTGACTTTCCACAGGCTCGCGTGTGCTGCGCGGGTGGGGACCTGACCGGCGTGCGTCCGGGCACCGTGCAGTGCGGCGAGTTCATCGTTGCCCACCAGCCCACGGACGATCTGGTTTCCGGAATACCCCCTGAATATCGGGCGGTCCATGGCTCCGGACCCGAGGAAGGTGTTCCACCGGGCGCCGATCTGATCGCTGATGAACATGCCGACGACCGGCCACTGCCTGGCGCGCTGGAAGAGCTGGCTTCCCGAGGCCAGCGAACCGAGTTCTCCGGGAAGCCAGGTTCCCGGAGCCGCTAGGTTCCGGATGACGGGATCCGTCCGGGCCCATGCCGCCCCCCAGGCGCCGACCCGGCCCGGCACCCACCAGCGCCCGTTGGGCAGCCTCTGCATGAGACCGGCAATCTGGAGCTTCTTGGTCTGCAGATAGCCCTGTGCCAGGGAATTTTGCAGAAGGGTCTTCGGCACGTACACGCTGTAGAAGGCAGCGCGGCTGCCGTGGCCGATGGAGTTCTTGATGTCGCCCCAGGCGCCGAGCGCTTCCTTGATCTCAGCCTCGTAGGGTTCGAGGCCCGGGATCCGCGCGATCTCGTGCGCCCGCATGCGGTCGACCCAGTCGTCGAGGGATTCACCCTTCTCACGGCGGAAGGCGTGCCCTCGCACGCTGTCGCTGGTCGCCATCGCGTTAGCGATCAGAAGGATGTCCGGGGCGAAGTAGGCGATGCCGGCCTTCGAGATGTCCTCGGCGCTGAATCCGGCCCACTTGAGGCCCGCTGTGGAGTCCCCGTTCTCGAGCCGGGCCACCGCCGCTCGTTTCCGGAGGTCCGGAGCCGTGTCCGTGGTCCAGCTCCGCATCGGTTTGAGGGACGACAGTTTGTCGCTCACGCCCAGGCCCTGGGCCCGGGTGAAGGCCTCGTCGAGCTTGTCCCGGACGCCGCCTCGTTCATCGAAGAGCTTGGCGAGCCCGTCCAGGTGATCCGGGTTGACGTTCCTCATGTTCATCCCCCCTGACGCGTTGCGCGTCTCGTGCACGGCCGCTTCGAACTCGGTGCCGTGCGTTCCGGGCGTACGCCGAAGCCGTCGTCAGTGGCCGGTACGAGCGGCGGCGGCAAGGTCCGCCGCTCGGGCCCCGCGGACGACGGCCCCGGGCTCACGCCCCGTCGGTCAGGTCTTCCGTGTCGGGCAGCAGGTCAGTGATCTTGTCCCAGACCTCGCCGGGGCTCGTCGCGACCAGGTGCAGGGCGCTGTCCGGACCCACCTGGCCCGGCTCGATCGGCTCCTCCGGCTTTTCCCGTATCCAGTAGCCGCGGGGGCCGCCGTCCCACACCGCCAGAGCGCGTGCCATGGGCTCCTGCTCGCCCTCGCCCTTGCCGCCCCAGGCCACGGTGACGCGCCAGTGGGCATCGAGCGCCAGGACGAGATCGGTGAACTCGTCCAGTTCCGGTCCTTCGAGCGCGGACGCCCCTGCGACCGCCGTCCGTGCCAGCCGGACGGCCTTCTCCTCGTCACCCCCGGACTCGTCCAGCGCGACGAAGGCGGCGTCCAGGGCGGCCATGGTCGTCTCGATGCGGTCGATCACCGGCTTCTTCGTATCGCGGTTGCGCAGGCCGACCATCCGGGCCAGCTCCCACACCAGGGTGCGCAGCTCGACGGGGACGTACTCCGACTCCTCCTCGCCTGGCCATCCCTCGTGAGCGAAGACGCAGCCACGCCCGACGACGAGCCCGTGGTTCACCGGGCCGAACTGGCCGTTGACTTCCACATGAATCACGACCAGCGGCTCGGCCAGTGTCGTGAGGAGATCACGCAGGAGGGGAGCGAACTCTCCTTCCGGTCCCACCAGACCGATCTGCTGGAGCTCGCCCAGGGAAGGGTGGAGCTCCTCCGGCGGTATCTCACCGTCCACGAGGTGGCCGAAGACGGCGATGTGGCGGTCGGCCAGCCTGAAGCGGCCGCGTGAACTGTCGAAAGAAGGCATGTTCCGTCTCTCCGAGTGAGCCGGCCGGCGACCCGGATCACTTCTTCTGCTGCTGCAGATCCTTAGCGTCCTGGGTGCATTTGCTCGCTTCGGCCCTCAGCTGCCCCGCCACCGTCCGGCAGGTGGTGTTCCAGGAGTTCAGCTTGCCGCGCGTGTCGTCGGCATGCGGGCCGGCCCAGGTCTTCATCGTGGTGGTGGCGTACGTGCGCGGCTTGTCGACCAGCGATTCGATGTGGTCGGCCAGTGAATTCAGCTTTCCTGCACGCTCGTTGAGCTCTTTGGCGTCCGGTTCAGCCATCCCTCAGTACCCCCCTGACCCACGAGTCGTCAGCATAACCCCACGTCATGACCGTTCGGTGGAGCACCCTCGGGACTACGTTCGAGCAGTGTACGGAATCTCTTGTTCCGGATCGACGCGCAGGACGTCCGGACGGGAACGGAACACAGGTGCGATAGCGTCCCTTCGAACACACGGGCAGACCGCTTGCCCATGACTACGGGGAGGGATTTCCATGAGCGTGGACCACGGTGCCGATCTCAAGGCGCTGGAGCAGCTCTCCAAGGACTTCCACAAGAAGGCCGGCGACCTGGCCTCGATGATCAAGTTCCTGCAGACCCGCACCACCGGCAGCAAGGACTTCTGGAAGGGCCCTGGCGCCGACCACTTCCGTGAGGAGTGGGCCAACATCAAGCCGACCTTTGACAAGTTCGTGGAGACGCTGAACGCCGCGAGCAAGTCGGCGAAGACGAGCCACGACAACATTCAGCGCGCAACCGCCCGCTGACGCGCCATAGTCGCGACATCGCCGCAACGGCGATGACGACGGAATGCCCCCGCCCTGCACCGGGCGCGGGGCATTCCGTCGTTCTGTCGCTGCGGTCCCCGGCCGGTCGGCCGGTCCGCGCTCAGCCTTCCAGTACCCCCTGCACCGGCATCGACTGACCGGCCCGTACGAGCAGACCGTTTCCGGCGGTGGCGCCCCCTCCGCTGTTGGCGGCGAGGCGGACGCCGAACAGGTCGCCTTCGGACGGGCTCTGCGGCATTAGCAGCACGCCGTTGCGGGACTTGCGGGCCTCGACGACGAAGCCGCGGTACTGGCTCGCCAGGGAGTCGGTCGTACCGGCGGCCAGGATGGCGTGGCCACCGTCCATGCCACTGCGGACGACCTCCTCCAGTGCCTCGTCCATTGAGGTGTCGTAGAGCAGTTCGGCGTCGTCGACCACCACGACGTACGGGCGGCCCTCGGCCTTCTCCGTCAGTTCCTCCAGGTCACTACTGGAGTCGTCCGCGCCCAGGAGGCCCAGGACTCCGGCCTCGTCCGCCAAGTCGCGCAGCGGGGACCGGCGCGGGGTGACGAGGACGAGGGGCGTGCCGATGCTCAGGAGAAGACGGGCCGCCCCGAGCAGCATGGTGGAGCGCCCGGACTTCGGCGGGCCTGCGATGACGAAGCCGGGGCCCAGTTCCTCGAGGTCCACGCCGACCGGCTGCAGTTCGTCGCCGCCGACGCCGACCAGGGCCCACAGCGGGGACGGGGTGAAGTCGGGTGCGAGGGCGAACGCCTGGGAGGCGGTGATGCGGGCCGGGAGGGCGTCGACACGCAGGGGACGCAGCTCCGGGGACGGCCGCGACCGGCCGCGGGCCGCTTCTTCACCGATGCTGCGCAGCGCGGCGACCTGCGCCTGACCGGAGGGGTCGTCGGCCAGGAGCGCGAGCTGGGTCTCCTGTACGCCGTCGTCCGTCAGGCGCAGCGCCCGGCCGGCGGGCATTTCACTGGGCACGTCCCGGGAGCGGAAGCCCGCCGAGGCGTAGTCGCCGGGGTCAGCGAGCCGCAGGATCAGCTTGTCCCCGAAGGCCGACGACACGTGGCCGCCGAAGCCCGAGCGGTCCGCCGTCATGACGACCTTGAGGCCGACGGCGGAGCCTTCGCGGAAGATGCGCAGCATGGCTTCGATGAGGCGGCCGTAGTCGTAATTCTCGAAGGCCGAGGTGAAGCCCTCCCAGCCGTCCAGGACGACCACCATCCACGGCAGCCGGTCCTCGGGCCGTGCCGCCGTGGCCCGCTGCTCGGCGGCGCTGGATATGCCGTCGGCGGCCAGCATCTGCTGACGCCGCGAGATCTCGGCCAGGAGCCGGTCGATCAGGCGGCGGACGCGGTCGGGCTGGTCGCGGGTGACGACGGCGCCGACGTGCGGCAGCCCCACCAGGGGCAGCAGGGCGTTGGAGCCGCAGTCGACCGCGTAGATGTGGACGTCAGTGGGTGCCGCAGTCCGGGCGATGGAGCCCGCCAGGGTGCGCAGGGCCGTCGAGCGGCCGGAGCGGGGTCCGCCGATGATCATCGTGTGTTCGCCGTGGACGAGGTCGAGGGCGAGGGGCGCGCGGCTCTGCTGGGCCGGCAGGTCGGTGAGGCCGTACGGCGCGGGCGCGACGTCCTGGTGGGTGTGCGCGGGCGGCGGCAGTTCGGCCAGGGACACCTGCTGCGGCAGCGGCGGCAGCCAGGGGCTGCGGGGCTCGCCGAAACCCATCTTGGCCGCGCCGTCACGCACGGCGTCGACCAGAACGGCCAGGTCGGTGACCATCGTGCCGTCGTCGTCCGGGCCGGCCGACCGGAGCAGGGGGCGGCCGTACGCGCTGCCGGCCAGGAGCGCCAGCGTCGCTTTCGGCCCCGAGCGCCCGTCGCTCGGCCGCCTGCCTCCGATCCGCGCCGACTGCACGCCCACCAGCGACTGTGCTCCCGAGCGGACGTACGCCCGGCCCGGAGTGGCCTTCGAGATGGCTCCGGCGTCCGGGGCGTCGATGACGTCGAGGGACTCGGAGGCGTCGGTGACGCGGAGGGCGATCCTCAGGTTGGTGTTGGCACGGATGTCGGCGCTGACCACGCCCGCCGGGCGCTGGGTGGCGAGCACCAGGTGGACGCCGAGCGAGCGGCCTCGGCGGGCGATGTCGACGAGGCCGGCGATGAAGTCGGGGAGCTCGGCGACGAGGGAGGCGAACTCGTCGATGACGAGGACGAGCCGGGGCATGGGCTCCAGCTCGGGCCGGAGCGCGCGGGTGTCGTTGTAGTCCTCGATGTCCTTGGTGCCCGTGTCGAAGAGGATCTCCTCACGGCGCTTGAGCTCGGCGGCGAGCGAGGCGAGGGCGCGTTCGGTGAGGTGGGCGTCGAGGTCGCTGACCATGCCGACGGTGTGCGGGAGGCGGGCGCAGTCCATGAAGGCGCTGCCGCCCTTGTAGTCGATGAGGACGAAGTTGAGGGCGTCCGGACGGTTGGCGACGGCCAGGGAGGCGATCAGGGTCTGGAGGAGCTCGGACTTGCCCGCGCCGGTGGTGCCCGCGACGAGCGCGTGGGGGCCGTCGCGGCGGATGTCGAGGACGAAGGGACCATCAGCGGCGAGACCGATCGGTGCCGCGGTCGTGGCTCCTCCGGCGCGCCAGACGCGCTCGATGTCGGTGCCGGTCGGGTCCGGCATGCCGAGGAGGGTGAGCAGGCGGGCGGCGGTGGGCAGGGCGCTGTCGGCGTCGTCACGGCTGACGTCGCGCACGGGGGCGAGCGAGCGGGCGACGAGTTCGCACCAGTCGGCGCCGACCTGGTCGACGAGGACCTCGCCCAGGGACTCCAGGCCGGAGCCGCGCAGGCGGGCGCGGCCTCCGGGGTGGGGCGGCCAGCAGACCGCGGCCCGGCACTCCTCGGGCAGCAGGCGCTCGTCCTCGTCGAGGCAGAGCGCGAAGATTCCGTGGCGGGGTCCTTCCTGGAGCAGCTGGGGTACGCCGGGGACGCGGCGCAGCAGGCGGGCACCGTCGAGGACGACGAGGACGAACGGGTCCGGGCGCAGGGCGCCGCCCGCGTGGATGCGTTCCGCCGTGGCCTTGCGCCGCTCCAGTTCGTTCAGCAGCTCGTTGACGCGGCGCGCGATGGTCTCGGCGTCGGTACCGAGGAGCGCGACGCAGTCCTGTCCCAGCTGGGGGGCGGTGTGCGGGAGCCAGTGGGCCCAGGTCCAGGCGGCGGCCGCCTCGGGGGTGGCCGAGAGCAGGACGAGGGAGAGGTCGCGGGGGCTGTGCAGGGCGGCGGCCTGGGCGGCCAGCCAGCGGGCGGTGGCGAGCGTACGGGCACGGTCGCCGGCGATGCCGACGACGCCGAGCTCCACGTAGGCAAGCGTCGCGGGGACGTCGGGCACCACGGGCGGGGCCGGGGGCTCGTCCCCGTACAAGCCGCCCTGGGCGGGGAGGATCTCGATGTCGGCGGGGAGGTCGCTCACGCCCAGGCGCAGCTGCATCGCGTCGGGGTCGGTGTTCCTGCGCTCCCACAGCCGGCGGCGCGGGCCGGTGGCGAAGAGGAGGGTCTCCGCGGGGTCGGGAAAGGCGTTCCTGCGGGCGCGCTGGTCCTCGGCGCAGAGCGCGGCCAGCTCCGCCTCGTAGGCCGCTTTCTCCTTCTTGTACTGCTTCATCGACTTGCGGTGCTTCTTACGGCCCTCACGCAGGTCGCTGAGCCACTGGCCGAGCATCATCAGCGGGCTCATCAGACAGAACAGCAGGGTGTAGAGCTGCTTGGTGACGAAGTACATCCCCAGGCCGAAGAGCAGGGGGACGAGCGAGGCGATGAGGTGGAGGCGGGCGCGCTCGCCACGGGTCGGCTCGCCCGGCACGGCGATCCGGGGGCGGGGACGCAGCGGGGAGAGGCGGGGCGGCCGGTTGTAGGCGAGTCCGCCCTCGCCGGTGGGCGCGAGGTGGGCATCGGGTTCGCCGGGCAGGTCGAGGACGAAGAGGGACTCGCCGGCCTTCAGGAGCGCGCCCTTCGGCCAGTCCTGCTGTCCGGCCACGGGCTTTCCGGCCAGGAGGGCCTGAACGCCTTCCTGGGGCGCGACGGTGACCTTTCCCGTCACGTCGGTGGCGACGCGGAAGGCGAGGGGCGGCAAGTACGGGTCGGCGACGACCAGCCCGCATGTGGGGGCCGAGCCGACTGTCAGTGCCCCGGCACCGAGCCGGATCACGCGTCCGGCCCCCGGCCCGCCCGCGACGCGCAGTTCGACACGGCCGACGGGCTCACCGGCGCGCAGGAACGGGCCGAGGGCGTCGTCGACGGTCAGCCGCATGCCGTCGCGCAGGAGCCCGGCGGCCGGCGCGTGCGGCTCGCAGCGCATGCCGTCAGCCCACAGGCTGGGCGCGCTCCCGCCCGCCCCGGGCTTGCCGAAGGGGCCGTGGAGAGGGATGACCACCCCGGATCCGGGCCCGGCGGGCGCAGGAGGTGCGGGACGCGAGCCGAGTGCCTCGGCCAGTGCCTCCGCCACATCGGCGGCGGTGGCCGCGTCGTCCACGTCCACCATCACATCCTGTGGCTCGGCCCCCTCCCGCACCGCCGTCACCAGGACTCGCATGACTGGCTTCCTCCCCCTCGTCCCCGGACGCCGGCCCGAACAGATTTTCTGGCGCGTCGAGGCTATCTCGCCGGGGACGGGGCAGTACGAGGACGGTGCCGTCCGCGGCTCCTCACCGCAGCACCGTCTCCAGGAACCCCTCCACCGCCTGCCGCCAGCCCTCCGGCTGGTCGTAGTGGACCAGGTGGCCCGCGTCCTGGATCTCGGCGTAGGTGCCGCGGGGCAGGACGCGGACCATTTCCTGGGCCTCGGCGCGGCCCAGTTCGCCGTCGGGGCCGCGGACGACGAGGGTGGGGCAGCGGACGAGGGCGAGCTCTTCCCAGTGGGCGTCGTGGGCGTAGGTCTCGCGGGCCTGGAACATCTGGCGGCGGGAGAAGCCCGGGCGCCAGCCGTCGGCGCGCTCGGCCATGATCTCGGCGTAGTAGTCCCCGCGGGCCGGGCGGGGGCGCTCCAGGGTGGGGTCGCCCTCGGCGAACCACTTGCGGACGTCCGCGAGCGTGGCGAAGGGGACCGGCCAGGAGCGGAACCACTCGCCCCACTCGCGCTGGGTGGCGGCGCCCATCGCCGAGGCCCGCATGTCGCAGATGACGAGCGCGCGGACCAGATCGGGGCGGCGGGCCGCGAGCTGCCAGGCCGTCAGGGCGCCCATGGCGTGGCCGATCAGGACGGCCGGGGCCAGCTCCAGGCTTTCGATGACGGCCTGGGCATCGGCGATGTAGGCCTCGCGCGTATACGGTCCGTCGGCGGGGCGCTCGCTGCGGCCGTGCCCCCGCTGGTCGAGGGCGATCACGCGGTGACGGCCGGACAGCCAGCGGGCGGTCTCGGCCCAGTGCGCGGCGCGGCCCATCAGGCCGTGGAGCAGCAGCACCGCCGGGGGGCCGTCCGCCCCCTCCCGGCAGGAACGCTTGGGCGGATCGGCGAACTCCCAGGCCGCGAGCCGCACTCCGCCGCTCCCACTCACGTCGATACGCCGAACCATGAGCCCTGGCACCCCCTACTCTCCCCCGAGCAGTTTCACGACGACGATATAGAACTTACATTCGAATGCATGCTCATCGCGCGCAACACCCCTCGTTCGAGTGACCTCGGGGAAGGGTTGGCCGGCGGCACCCAGGGGATTAATCGACCTGGGCGCGGACCGCTCGGGGAAGAAGGTCCGCGGGGCGGACCCTGAGAGCTCGGGGCTCCGGGTCGCCACGGGGGTATATGGGGAGGCAGGGCCCCGGCTGCCCGTAAGGGCGCCGGGGCCCTTGTCACCCCCCACGGGCCTCATCGCGCTCTCCCTCCCCGGGACGGCGGCGTGCCGCGCATATGCGCGCCAGCGCCAGCGTGGCACGGCCGGGCCTCCCGCGGGCCCGTTACGCGGACTCCAGCCAGATTCAAGGGAGTTGACCCAGCCCAAGGCTTCAGCCCAGGGATTCGACCCAAGGACTCGGCCAAGGATTCCGGGACAGCACGACGCCCCGCTGCGGGCTGCTCGGGCAGCCGTGCGCAGCGGGGCGCGGGCGAAGCGGGGTCCCGGGCCGGAAGGCCTCAGCGCTTGGCGACGAAGACGTGCGCCGCGATGTCCGGCTCCAGCTCGGTGGCCTCGCCGCTGCTGCCGACGATCACACCGCCCGCCGAATCCGTCACGCTGACCACCGCGCCGGGCTGAACGCCCGCGCGCCGCAGCGAATACATCAGCTGGGCGTCCGTCTGGATCGGCTCGCCGATCCGGCGTACGACCACCGTCTTGCCGTCGGACCCGGCGTCCAGGTCCATCAGGCTGACCATGTCCTCATTGAGCAGCGGGTCCGGCTCGGCCTTCTCGCCCAGCTCCTCCAGGCCCGGAATGGGATTGCCGTAAGGCGACTCGGTGGGGTGGCGCAGCAGCTCCAGCACGCGGCGCTCCACGGCCTCGCTCATCACGTGCTCCCAGCGGCAGGCCTCGGCGTGGACCTGCTCCCACTCCAGACCGATCACGTCGACCAGGAGGCACTCGGCGAGGCGGTGCTTGCGCATCACGCGCGTGGCCAGCCGGCGGCCCTCCTCGGTGAGCTCCAAGTGCCGGTCGCCCGCGACGGACACCAGGCCGTCGCGCTCCATACGGGCCACGGTCTGGCTGACCGTCGGCCCGCTCTGGTCGAGCCGCTCGGCGATGCGGGCACGCATGGGGACCACACCCTCCTCCTCCAGCTCGAGAATGGTGCGGAGATACATCTCCGTGGTGTCGATCAGTCCGGACATGCGTGCCCCTCGATAAGTCGTGCGCTGGCCCCTGGACCCAATTCTGACGCATACCGCCGACAACGGTGCCGCGTACGGCCCCTGCCCGCCCGCCGTATTGACAGGGCCCTGGTCCAGACCGCAACGTGATCCGCGCCACGAGCGTACGCCAGACCGTACGCGCCACCGGATCTCGATCTAAGGAGCCCCGCAGCGATGAGCGAGAACAAGCTGGCCGGGCAGTTCTTCGACGCCGCGATCGGGCTGCTGCAGCGGGTGCGCGACGAGGAGGCCGGGCACATCACCGCCGCCGGGGCCATGCTCGCCGACACCGTTGCGGACGGCGGACGGCTCTTCGTCTTCGGCGCCGGCCACTCCTCGCTCCCCGCCCAGGACGTCGTCTACCGCGCGGGCGGCCTGGCCCTGATCAACCTCCTCGCCGTCCCCGGCGTCGTCGGCCTCGACGTCACGCCCGCCACGCTCGGCAGCGCCCTGGAGCGCGTCAACGGCCTGGCGGGCGCGGTCCTCGACACGAGCCCCGTGCAGTCCGGCGACGTCCTGATCGTCATCTCCCTCTCCGGACGCAACCCCCTGCCCGTGGAGATGGCCATGAACGCCCGCGCCCTGGGCGTCCGCGTCATCGGCGTCACCTCGCTCGCCTACGCCGAGCGCACCCGCTCCCGCCACGCCTCCGGCACGTTCCTGAAGGACCACTGCGACCTCGTCATCGACAGCAAGATCGACATCGGGGACGCGGAGCTCACGGCGGACGGCATCGCCGCCCCCTTCGCCCCCGCGTCGACGGTCGTCACCAGCGCCCTGATGCAGGCCGTCGTCGCGGCCGCCGCGGGGGAGCTGGCCGCCCGGGGCATCGACCCGCCGATGCTGCGGTCCGGCAACGTCGATGGCGGGCACGAGTGGAACGGGCGGGTGCTGAGCGAGTACGGGGACCGGATCTTCTTCCGGCACCGCTAGCGGTCCGGCAGCGCTAGCGGTCCGGCAGCGCCGGTCGTCCGGCACCGCCAGCGGTCCGCCGGTGCCCGCGGTCGGCACGACGCCGTGCCATGCAGCGCGATCACGTCGCCTGCGGGCCGTCCGTGGCTCGTCGCGCAGTTCCCCGCGCCCCTCTCGGGGCGCGGTACACCGCAGCCCGCAGCGGTGGCATCCCCGCTAGGGCGTCGGGCCGCCCGCCAGGTCGATCGACGCCGCCACCCTGCACGCGATGTCCTCCGCGTACGTGGCGTCCGAGCGGTCGAAGGGGCGGCGGGACGGGCCGCGCAGGAACGTCACCACGCCGAGCGTCCGCCCGCGGCTGCGCAGCGCCGTGGCGAGGGCGTGCACGGTGCCCTCGGGCCACTTGCGCGCCGTGGCCCAGGTCTCCGTGCAGTCCGAGGCCGCGCGGACGGAGCCGCAGCGCTCGACGGCCTGCAGGGCCGGGTGCCCGTCCGGATAGGACACCGGCAGGCCGCCGCGGCCCATGGCCGGGCAGGGCCCCGGCGTGCCGGCCGGCGTGGCGGTGGCTCTGACCAGCCGGACGGGGGACTCGGGCGCCGGGTGCGGCTCGGGGAGCAGGTCGATCAGGGCGTGGTCGGCGAAGCCCGCGAGGGCGAAGTCCATGTAGAGGGACGCCGCTTCCATGGGGTCCTCGCACTCGGCGACGGCCCGGCCGGCCCGGTGCAGCTGGCTGGCGCGGAAGCGCAGCCGGGCGCTGTCCTGTTCGGTGAGCCGGGCGGCCGTGACGTCCAGGAACAGCCAGGCGACCCCCAGCGGCACCGGCTCCTCGGCCAGCGGTGACGCCAGCCGCAGGAAGCCGCTGCGCCAGCAGCGGCGCTCGGGCGGGGCGCCGCCCTGGTCCCGCAGGGTGACCCACAGGTCGGTGGGGGCGGGCGGCGCGCCCGCCGCGAGGACGTGCTGGAGGGCGCCTTCGACCTCCTCCACCCCCTGGTCCAGCAGCTCGCCGAGCGGCCGCCCGAGGAGGGCGGTGCGGCCGGTGCGCAGGGCGCGCGCGGCATGGGCGTTGGCGAGTGCCGGGCGCAGGTCGGCGTCGACGAGGACGACGCCCCAGGACGCGTCCCCGAAGAGGGCTTCGCTGAGCGCGATGGAGCGCTCCAGGTCGATCTGCGTGTGCACTTCGCTGAACGCGCAGTAGACCCCGGCGGGCCGGTCGCCCGGGCCGGGCAGGGCCGACAGCTGGGTGCGCACCAGCACCCGCCCGCCGTCCTTGGTGAGCAGCGCGAACTCGTGCACGTGGCGGCCGGGGGACGCCATGGCCGCGTCCAGCCGGGCCGCGACCTCCGCGGCGTCGGCGGGCCGCACCGCCCAGCCGGCCAGGCCCTGCCGCCCGACGGCCTCGGCGGCGCTCCAGCCCAGTATCCGTTCGGCCTCGCGGTTCCAGTGGGTGACCGTGCCCTCGGCGTCGAAGGCGCACAGCGCGGTGTCCATGCCGTCGAGGAGCGCCGCGAGGAGGCCGGAGCCGTCGTGGTCGGCGGCTTCCACCGAACCGGGCGCGGCGGCCGGGCGGGCCGGGCCTGACGTGTGTGGTGCGGTCACGAGGTACCCCCAGCTGGACGCGTCTGCATGTCCTGCACGACGGGTCATTCAACTCGACCGTGATGGGCACCACACCGTCTTCGGGGAAATCGTTGCCCACCGGAAATTCGGTTGTCGCTCACCCGGGCGCTTCCTAGGGTGGTGCGCACACGAGAAGGGAGGTGGTTCGGGACATGGTTTCATTCCGGACGCGTGAGGTGACTGCGGGCTAGCGCCCGTCGTCGCGCCAAGCGCAACGCCGGGGTCTCCCAGCTGCAGATGAGGGGATCCGCCGGCCAATCCCAAGCAGTCACCCGATCCGTGGGCCGCCGAGTCGTCCGCTCGGCACCGCCGCGCCGCAGGGCGCGGCGGTAGCCGGCCCACGGATCGCCTGCGTTTTCCGGGCCTCGCTCACGGCCCCGCTCACGAGCTCCCGCCGACGGGCCCCGCGCACCGCTTACGGAGCGAGGCGCTCCACCCGCCAGGCGGCGGCCTCTTCCCCGGGCGCTTCGCGCACGTACCGCAGCCGGTCGTGCAGCCGGTTCTCGCGCCCCTGCCAGAACTCCACGCTCTCCGCGGTCACGCGGAATCCGCCCCAGCCCGTCGGCACGGGCACCGGCTCCCCCTCGGGATAGCGGGCGAGCAGCCGCTCGTAGGCGGCGTCGATCTCCTCCCGCGACGCGACGACCGCCGACTGCGCGCTCGCCCAGGCGCCCAGTTGCGAGCCGCGCGGCCGCGAGTGGAAGTAGACGGCCGTCTCCGAGGGGTCCACGCGCTCGGCCCGGCCGGAGACGATGACCTGACGGCCGATCGGGTGCCAGGGGAAGAGCAGCGAGACGTACGGATTGCCCGACAGGTCCGCGGCCTTGCGCGAGCCGTAGTTGGTGTAGAACACGAAGCCCCGGTGGTCGTAGCCCTTGAGCAGCACGGTCCGCGAGCCGGGCCGGCCCGCGGCGTCGACCGTGGAGACGACCATGGCGTTGGGCTCCCGCAGCCCCGCCGCGAACACCTCCGCGAACCAGATCGCGAACTGCTCGTACGGATCGGGGGCGAGGTCCGCTTCCAGGAGGCCCTCGGAGCGGTACTGCTCGCGCATGGCGGCGGCGTCCAGCGCGCCGCCGTGGAATTCGGGAGCGGGGAACTCGTCGGCGTGGGTCACGCGGCCCATCCTGTCAGCAAGGGCCCGCGACAAGCCCCGGGGCAGCAGGTGAGCCTGCCCGGGGCCGGCCCTCCGTAACCCTTCCGCGGGCAAAACCCCTACTGTGCCGGACATCACCTTTCGCCGCATGTGGCGAACCCCCCAAAATCGCAGGGCGGGAAGCTGTGGTACCCGCACATCACCGGCTATCGTTTCCGGCCGGTATCCGGAACGAGCCCGCCGCTGAGCGGTCCGGGCGCGGAACCGGGTGAAGGCCCGCCGCTCGGGGCATGACCCGGTTGACCGGTGACGGACCACGAGTCGCACCGATGCGGCCGCGCCCGACCGGGCCCGGCGCCCCAGCTGTCGCACACATCATGAGGAGCCGCCTGATGTCCGACTTCGTACCCGGACTCGAAGGAGTCGTCGCGTTCGAGACGGAGATCGCCGAACCCGACAAGGAAGGCGGCTCCCTCCGCTACCGAGGCGTCGACATCGAGGACCTGGTCGGCCAGGTGTCCTTCGGCAACGTCTGGGGCCTGCTGGTCGACGGCTCGTTCAACCCCGGTCTCCCGCCCGCCGAGCCGTTCCCCATCCCCGTGCACTCGGGTGACATCCGCGTCGACGTGCAGTCCGCGCTCGCGATGCTCGCCCCCGTGTGGGGCCTGAAGCCGCTCCTCGACATCGACGAGGCGACGGCCCGCGACAATCTGGCCCGCGCCGCCGTCATGGCCCTGTCCTACGTCGCCCAGTCGGCGCGCGGCCAGGGCCTGCCGATGGTCCCCCAGCGCGAGATCGACAAGGCGGAGACCGTGGTCGAGCGCTTCATGAAGCGCTGGCGCGGTGAGCCCGACCCCAAGCACGTCAAGGCCGTCGACGCGTACTGGACGTCCGCCGCCGAGCACGGTATGAACGCCTCCACCTTCACGGCCCGCGTCATCGCCTCGACCGGCGCCGACGTGGCCGCGGCGCTCTCGGGCGCGGTCGGCGCCATGTCCGGCCCGCTGCACGGCGGCGCGCCCTCCCGCGTCCTCGGCATGATCGAGGAGATCGAGCGCACGGGCGACGCCACGGCCTACGTCAAGCAGGCCCTGGACCGCGGCGAGCGCCTCATGGGCTTCGGCCACCGCGTCTACCGCGCGGAGGACCCCCGCGCCCGCGTCCTGCGCCGCACGGCCCGCGAGCTGGCCGCGCCGCGCTACGAGGTCGCGGAGGCCCTGGAGAAGGCGGCCCTGGAGGAGCTCCACAACCGCCGCCCCGACCGGGTGCTCGCCACGAACGTCGAGTTCTGGGCCGCCATCGTCCTGGACTTCGCGGAGGTCCCGGCGCACATGTTCACGTCGATGTTCACCTGTGCCCGCACGGCGGGCTGGAGCGCGCACATCCTGGAGCAGAAGCGCACGGGCCGCCTGGTGCGCCCGTCCGCCCGCTACATCGGCCCCGGCCCGCGCGACCCGCGCGAGATCGACGGCTTCGCGGACATCACGGGCACGGCGGCCCTGGCGCGCTGACCCGACGGGGCCGGGCCCGGGCGCGGCCGCCCCGCCCGGCCTCAGGCGCCGCCGCCTCCCGTCTCAGGCGCCGCCGCCTCCCGTCTCAGGCCGCCGCCCCGGCCTCACGCGCCGCCGCCCCGCGCGGCGGCGCACTCGCCCTGCGCGGCGGCGCACGCGCCCTGCGGCGACAGCTGGTCGCCGAGGACGCCGGTCCAGTGCCGGACCACGCGGTCGCGCCGGGCGCTGTCGTCCGTCAGCAGGTGCGCGAGGCCGAGGCCGCGGCACATGTCCAAGAAGCCCTGGACGGTCTCGCGGACGCCCGGGCGGCGTTCGTCGGCGCCGAAGAGTTCCAGCGCCATCCGGTGCACCTCCCGGCCGACCCGCGCCTCCAGTTCGACGACGCGCGTGCGCAGCGCCTCGTCGTTCGCGGCGGCGACCCACAGCTGCAGGGCGGCGCGGAAGAGCGGTCCGGTGCAGAGGTCCACGAGCTGGCCGACGGCCAGGTGCGTACGGGCCGGGCCGATGAGCAGCTGCACCTGCGGCAGCAGCCCGCGCACGGCGGCCGACCGCTGCTCGGCCACGTACTCCACCGCGGCCGTGAACAGCTCCTCCCGGGTGCGGAAGTGGTGCTGGGCGGCTCCTCGCGAGACACCGGCGCGCTCGGCGACGACGGAGACGGTCGAGCCCGCCCAGCCGTGCTCGGCGAGGCAGGCGATGGCCGCTTCGAGGAGTCTTTGCCGGGTGGCGCGGCTGCGGTCCTGCTTGGGGAGGCTCAACGCTCCCACACCGGCTCCCGGCGCTCGAGGAAGGCGGTCATGCCCTCGCGGGCCTCGGCGGAGCCGAAGAGCCGGGCGGACAGTTCGGTCAGGCGGCCGGTGTCGCGCTCGAAGGCTGCTCGCACGTCCGCCGTGACCAGGGCCTTGGACTCGGCGAGCCCCTGGGGCGAGCCGCGCCGCAGCCCGTCCAGGACCGCTTCGAGCTCTTCCTCCCTCGCGGTGACCAGCCCGATGCGTACGGCCTCCGCCGCCCCGAACCGTTCACCGGTCATGTAGTAGCGAGCCGCCGCCCGCGGGTCGAGGCGCGGCAGCAGCGGCAGGGATATGACGGCGGGTGCGAGCCCGAGCCGGGCCTCGGTGAAGGCGAACGAGGACGCTTCCCCCGCCACGGAGATGTCACAGGCCCCCAGCAGTCCCAGCCCGCCGGCGCGCACGTGGCCGTTCACCCGGGCCACCACCGGCTTGGGGAGCTCCACCACGGCCCGCATGAGCCGGACAAGGGCCTGCGGGCCGTCCGTGCCCGTCTCTCTCAGGTCGGCGCCGGAGCAGAAGGTGGTGCCGGCGTGGGTCAGCAGCACGGCGCGCGTGCCGTCGTCCTCCGAGGCCCGGGTCAGGCCGTCGAGCAGTTCGGCGACGAGCCGGGACGACAGGGCGTTGCGATTGTGCGGGGAGTCCAGGGTCAGCGTGGTGACGCCGTGCTCCGAGGAAAGGTGAACCAGCTTCACGAATGCCGCCTTTCTCAGTACGACTTGGGCAGGCCGAGCGTGTGGTGCGACACGTAGTTGAGGATCATCTCGCGGCTGACCGGCGCGATCCGCGCGACCCTCGACGCCGTCAGCAGCTGGGCGAGCCCGTACTCACTGGCGAGGCCATTGCCGCCGAGGGTGTGCACGGCCTGGTCGACGGCGCGGACGGCGGCTTCGGCGGCGGCGTACTTGGCCATGTTGGCGGCCTCGCCCGCACCCGTGTCGTCGCCGGAGTCGTAGAGATGGGCCGCCTTGAGCATCATCAGCCGGGCGAGCTCGATCTCGATGCGCGACTGGGCCAGCGGGTGCGCGACGGCCTGGTGCGCGCCGATGGGCTCGCGCCAGACCCGCCGGGTGCGGGCGTAGTCGACGGCGCGGCCCAGGGCGTAGCGGCCCATGCCGATGGCGAAGGCGGCGGTCATGATGCGCTCGGGGTTGAGGCCGGCGAAGAGTTGCAGCAGTCCGGCGTCCTCGTCGCCGACGAGGGCCTCCGCGGGCAGCCGCACGTCGTCGAGCGTGAGCTCGAACTGCTTCTCCGGGGAGGCCAGTTCCATGGGGATGAGGTCTCTGCGGAACCCGGGGGCGTCCCTGTCCACGATGAACAGGCAAGGCTTGAGCTTTCCCGTGCGCTCGTCCTCCGTGCGGCCCACGATGAGCGTGGCGTCGGCGACGTCGACGCCGGAGATGAAGACTTTGCGCCCGCTGAGGACCCAGTCCCCGCCCTCCCGTCGCGCCGTGGTCGTGATCCGGTGGGAGTTGGAACCGGCGTCGGGCTCGGTGATGCCGAAGGCCATCTTCGTCGTCCCGGCGGCGATCCCGGGCAGCCAGCGCCGCTTCTGCTCCTCCGTGCCGAAACGGGCGATCACCGTGCCGCAGATGGCGGGCGAGACGACCATGAGCAGCAGCGGGCAGCCGGCGGCGCCGAGCTCCTCCAGCACGATGGAGAGCTCCACCATGCCGCGGCCGCCGCCCCCGTACTCCTCCGGCAGGTTGACGCCCAGGTAGCCGAGCTTCCCGGCCTCCTCCCACAGCTCGTCGGTGTGCTTGCCGTCACGGACCGCCGCGGTGACGTACGCGCGCCCGTAGCGGCTGCCGAGTGCGGTGACGGCGGCGCGCAGGTCCTGGTGTTCCCGGGTCTCCACGAGACTCATGACGACGGCTCCTTCGGCTCCTCGGTGACGACGGCGAGCAGGGTGCCGACCTCGACCTGGCGGCCGGGAGCGGCGTGCAGTGCGGTGAGCGTGCCGGTGGACGGAGCGACGACGCGGTGCTCCATCTTCATGGCCTCCAGCCAGAGCAGGGGCTGCCCCGCCTCGACCGGGCACCCCTCGGCGACCCCGTCGGCGAGGCGCACGACGGTGCCGGGCATGGGGGCCAGGAGGGAACCGGGGGCCGCGGGGACGGCCGCGGGGTCGGGGAAGCGGGGCAGGAGGGTGAAGGCGTGGGCGCCCAGGGGTGAGTCCACGTGGACGCGGTCGCCGTACACGGCGACGTCATAGGCGGTACGGACCCGGTTGCCCGCTTCCAGCACCACGCGCTCGCGGCAGGCCTCCACGAGCCGGATGCCGGAGGCCCCTTCGGTCTCCAGCCCGTTCCGGGTGAGGCGGTAGCGGACGGTGTGCTCGGTGCCGTCCGGTTCGGAGCGGTAGCGCTTCTCCTGCGGCTGGGAAGCGAGGTTGCGCCAGCCGCCGAACCGCGAGCGGCCTTGTGCGTCCGCGACGGCTGCGGCCAGGGCGGCGGTTGCGGCGCCGTCGTCCTGCGGGGCGGTCGCGGTCAGGGCGGCCACGTGCCGTTCGTAGAAGGCGGTGTCCATGCGTCCCGTGGCGAACTCCTCGTGCCGCAGCGAACGGACGAGGAGTTCGCGGTTGGTGACCGGCCCGTGGATGCGGGCGCGCTCCAGTGCGCGGGCGAGGAGCCGGACGGCCTCCGGCCGGGTGGGAGCCCAGGCGATCACCTTCGCCAGGAGGGGGTCGTAGTACGGGGTGACCGTGTCCCCGGGCGCGACGCCCGCGTCGACCCGCACCCGTCCGAGCCGAGCGGTTCGGTGCGGGTGGGGCATGGCCACCGACAGCTCCCGTACCGTCCCCACCTGCGGTCGCCACCCCGCCGCCGGGTCCTCCGCGTACAGCCGGGCCTCCACGGCGTGCCCGGACCCCACGGGCGGCTCCGGCTCCAGTGCCGCGCCCTCCGCCACCCGTAACTGCAGGGCCACCAGGTCCAGTCCGTACACCGCCTCCGTCACCGGATGCTCCACCTGCAGCCGCGTGTTCATCTCCAGGAAGTACGCCCGCCCGTCCTTCACCAGGAACTCCACGGTCCCGGCCCCCACGTAGCCGACGGCCCGCGCCGCCGCCACCGCCGACTCCGCGAGCCCCGCCCGCAGCTCCTCCGAAAGGCCCGGCGCCGGCGACTCCTCGATCACCTTCTGGTGCCGCCGCTGCAGCGAGCAGTCACGCGTCCCCAGCTCCCACACGGTCCCGTGCGCATCGGCGAGGATCTGCACCTCCACGTGCCGCCCGCCCTCCACGTACGGCTCGACGAAGACCTCGTCGTCACCGAAGGCGGCCATGGCTTCCGCCCGCGCGGAGGCCATCGCGGCCTCCAGCAGCGCCGCGTCGCGGACGATCCGCATCC
>NZ_JBPQTS010000052.1:0-41179 GCF_051386455.1 Streptomyces sp. URMC 124 | reverse complement strand
CCCGGGCCCCCGGGCCCTTGTCATGCGCCGAGGTGATGCTCAGCGGGGCAGCTGGGGGCCGCCGGGGTGCGGCGCCGGCGGCTCGTCGTCGCGGATGACCTCGCCCTGGACGACCTTGCCGCCGGGCCCGCCCATGCCGTTCGTGCCGCCCATTCCGCCCGGAGCGCCCATTCCGCCCGGAGCGGCACTGCGGGCCTGCCGGAAGGCGTCCCCGAGGGTGCCGGGGGCCGCCGGGCGGTCGAGCCACCGCTCCCCCGCCTTGCGCAGCAGGCCGCGCGTGGGCGGGAAGAGGCACAGCAGGCCGGCCACGTCGGAGAGCAGCCCCGGCAGGATGATCAGCAGGCCGCCGAGCATCGTGAGGGCGTTGCCGCCGGCCTCCTGGGCGCCCGGCTCGGCGCTCGCGCCGCCCGGCTGCAGGGAGACCGTGAGCCGCTTCCAGGCCCGCCGCCCCGCGCGCTTGATCACGTAGGAGCCGAGGACGACGCCGCCGGCCAGGAGGGCGAAGACGGTGAGCCCGCCCGCGGCACCGGCGACCAGCGTGAGCAGCCAGATCTCCAGGACGGCCCACAGGGCCACTCCGAGGGGGATGAGCCTGCGGGCGCGCCGCCGCTGCGGCGGGCGGCCGTTCATCGTCTGCTGTGCTCCGAACGTCATGCCTCAAGTGTGCCTGGCCTGCGGCGGAACGCGGGGCGGGGCTTATGGGCCGCTTACGCGGCCCCGCGCCGTCACTTGCGGCCGAGCGCCTTGCCGACCCGGGAGCCGACGCCCCAGGAGGTGACCCGCCACAGGGCCTCGGCGACGATGTCGCGGCTCATCTTGCTGTCGCCGAGCTCGCGCTCGACGAAGGTGATGGGGACCTCCACGACGTGGAAGCCGGCCTTGACCGCGCGCCAGGCCAGGTCGACCTGGAAGCAGTAGCCCTGGGAGGCCACGTCCTCCATGCCGAGGCCCTCCAGCGTCTCCCGCCGGAAGGCCCGGAAGCCGCCGGTGACGTCGCGGATCGGCACGTCGAGGAGCAGCCGGGAGTAGGTGGAGCCGCCGCGGGAGAGGAACTCGCGCGACTTCGGCCAGTTCACCACCCGGCCGCCGGGCACCCAGCGCGAGCCGAGCACGAGGTCGGCGCCCTTGAGGGCGGTGAGCAGGCGGGGCAGCTCCTCCGGCTGGTGGGAGCCGTCGGCGTCCATCTCGACCAGGACGCCGTAGTCGTTGTCGAGGCCCCAGCGGAAGCCCGCCAGGTAGGCGGCGCCGAGCCCCTCCTTGCCCTTGCGGTGCAGCACCTTGATGTGGTCGTCGTCGGCCGCGAGCTCGTCGGCGAGCTTGCCGGTGCCGTCGGGGCTGTTGTCGTCGGCGACGAGGACGTGCGCCTCCGGCACGGCCGACCGCACCCGGCCGACGATGTTCTTGATGTTCTCCGCCTCGTTGTAGGTCGGGATGATCACCAAGGTCGTGCCGAGCGGACCGTATCTGCGCTGCCCGTCGTCGTTCACTGCTGGCCCCTCTTGTTCCGCTCGTCCGTACTACGTGCCCGACGGCCGATCAGGAGTGCGGCCGCACAGGACAGAAGGCCCACCATAGCGAGCGCCCATTCGGGTCCCGCACCCGCGCGGTCGGCGACGGTCGTCCCGTCCCGCAGGGGGATGGTCGCGCTGATGACGTCCCGGGTGAATTCCTCGCTCCGCTGCCGCACCGTGCCGTCCGGGGCGACGACGGCGCTGATGCCGCTCGTGGCGGCGGTGACCACGGCCCGGCCGTGCTCGACGGCCCGCAGCCGCGACATGGCCAGCTGCTGCTCCGGCTGGCCGGTGCGGCCGTAGGTGGCGTTGTTGGTCTGGACGACGAGGGCGCGGGCACCGTCCTTGACGGTGTCGCGCACGATCTCGTCGTAGGCGACCTCGAAGCAGATGACGTCGCCGAGGCGGGCCGGGCCGACCTGCATGACGCCGGTGTGGTCGCCGGGGTAGAAGTCGCGCTGGACGCGCTGGAGGCGGGTGACGACCTTGCTCAGCGCGCTCCGGAAGGGCACGTACTCGCCGAACGGCACGGGGTGCTGTTTGGCGTACGAGGCGCCGGGCCCGGTCTTCGGGTCCCAGACGATGCCCTTGTTGTCGATGTAGCCGCTGCGGCCGGGGTGGTCCACCAGGGCGCCGACGAGGACCGGCACGCCGATCGCCTTCACCGCCTGGTCGATGCGGTGGTAGGCCTGCGGGTACTGGAACGGGTCGAGGTCGGAGGAGTTCTCCGGCCAGATCACGAGGTCGGGCCTCGGCACCTTGCCGGCCTTGACGTCGCGGGCCAGCTGGAGGGTGGCCTCGGCGTGGTTGTCGAGGATCATCATCGGGCGGCCGAGGAAGTCCATGCCGGCGTGCTGGACGTTGCCCTGGACGAGCGCCACCTTGACCTCGTCGTCGGCCTTCGTGGGCACGGGCACGGCGTAGCCCGCGAGCAGCAGGGCGACGCCCAGCGCGAGCGCTTCCACGCCCGGGAGGGCGGCGCGGACCGTGCGGCCCTCCGCCGAGCGCAGGCGCCACAGGGCGGCCACGGCGTACGCGAGGAGGCCGCCGGACAGGGCGACGGCGAAGCTCACCAGCGGGGCGCCGCCGAGCGCGGCGAGGGGGGTGAAGGGCGAGCCGGTGTTGGCGAAGGCCAGCCGGCCCCAGGGGAAGCCGCCGAACGGCAGCCGGTCGCGCGCCAGCTCCTGGCCGACCCACAGGCAGGCGCCCCACAGCGGCCAGGCGGGCAGCCGCGAGACGAGGGCGAGGCCCGCACCGAGCACGGCGATGAACAGGGCCTCGATCAGCGACAGGCCGAACACGGCGTCGTAGCCGACCACGTGCAGCCAGCGCAGCAGCACGAAGAAGAAGGGCAGCGCGAAGGCGAAACCGGTCCACGCCGCCTGGCGGGCGGTCCGCCCGCGGGTCAGCAGGGCCAGCGCGGCGACGGCCGCGACCGACAGCGGCCACACGTCGTACGGCGGGAAGGACAGCGCGAGCGCGACCCCGGCGAGCGCGGCGGCACCGGTGCGGGGGGCCTCGCGGCGCGCGAGCCGGGCGAAGCGCACGGCACGGCCGGGGCGCTCCTGCGGGGCGGGCGCGTCCTCCTGCGGGGCGGGCACGTCCTGCCCCGGGGCGGGCGCGTCCTGCTCCGGGGTGTCCGGGGCGTGCTCCTCGCCGGTGGGGGCGGACGCCGCGGCGGCTCCGGCGGTGGTTTCGGGACCCGGGGGCACGGGCGAGCCTTCCTGCTGACTTGCGGTGGTGAGCCCGACGGTACCTCGCTCGGGGCGCCGGGCCCGCCCTGGGTGCGCACAGGAGGCGGCCCCGGCAGCGCGCAGAAGGCCGGAAACGGCCGGAGAGGGGGAGGTGGGAGGGTGGGGCGAATGGGGGCCCGGCGTCCTTCGGGCCGACCCGGGACCCGCTGGCTGCGGGTCGACCTAGAGCCGTTGTCTACTGAACGTCCGGGCCCCACCCGGGTCCCACCTGCCGGCCCGCGGCACCTCCCTCGCCCCCGTGCGCTGGAACCTGGCTGCCAGTGGCGGTGGCCGCTCCCCGGCGCACCGCCCCATGGCCCAGCTGCGTTCGACGACTGTGTGGAAGTGCACCGGCCGGACGTCCTGTGGTGGACTCCGCAGAACCTACCGGCCGTCGACCGCACCCTGTCAACACCTCCGTGACCTGGAGGTATGCACCAAATCAGCAGGTCAGTACGGCGAGTGATCACCGCGGGCGACAGGCCGACCTCTCATCGTTCGGCGGTACGCACCGGGCCGGAGTCACTCGTTCGGACGCTCGTAGACGGTGTGCCCGCCGACGACGGTGCGCAGGCAGACGGGGAGCGGGCCGCCGGGGGTGAGGTCGGGCAGGCCCGGGGTGCCCGAGCGCGGGTCCGTGGACCAGCTCGCCACGCGCTCGTCCGGCACCTGCACCACGAGGTCGCCGGCCCGCCAGACCGCGTAGTCGGCGGGGGCGCCGGGCACGAGGACGCCCGCGTCGTCGCGGCCGATCGCCCGCCAGCCGCCGCGCGTGTGCGCGGTGAACGCCGCCCGCACCGAGATGCGGTGCCCGGGGGTGCGGTGGAAGGCGGCGGCGCGGACGGTGCCCCACGGGTCCAGCGGGGTCACCGGGCTGTCGGAGCCGAGGGCGAGCGGGACGCCGGTGCGCATCAGGGCCGCGTACGGGTTGAGGGTGCGGGCCCGCTCGATGCCCAGGCGCTGGGCGTACATGGCCGTGTCGCCGCCCCACGTGGCGTCGAAGGCCGGCTGCACGGAGGCCGTGAGGGCGAATTCGGCGAAGGCCGCGATGTGCTCGGGGGTGAGCATCTCCGCGTGCTCGACGCGGTGCCGGGCCGCACGGACGCGGGCCAGGCCAAGCTTCTCCGCCGCGGCGCGGACGCCGTCCACGACGGTGGTCAGCGCGGCGTCGCCGATGGCGTGGAAGCCGGCCTGGATGCCCGCCTCGGTGCACGCGGCGACGTGGGCGGCGACGGCCGCGGCGTCGAGGTGGGCCGTACCGGTGGCGCCGGGCAGGTCGGCGTACGGCTCGTGCAGGCACGCGGTGTGCGAGCCGAGGGAGCCGTCCACGAAGAGGTCGCCGGCGGCGCCCAGCGCACCGAGCTCACGGATACGGTCCGCTTCGTTCGCGGACGTGATGGCCTCCGCCCAGTAGCCGACGACGCGGGGGCCCGGCCGGCCGGCGGCCAGGGCGAGCAACCCGGTGAGGTCGTCGGCACTGGAGATCTGCGGCCCGGCGCACTCGTGCAGGGACCCGATGCCCAGGGAGACCGCGCGGTCGAGCGCGGCGGCCTGCGCCTCGGCGCGCTGCGCCGGGGTGACCGCGTCGTGCGCGGCGGCGCGCACCGCATGGTGGGCGTCGCCCGTCAGCGGCCCGTCGGGGTGGTATCCGCCGAGGCCGGGGACGCCCGGCACGAGGTCGAGCAGGGCCGTGCTGACGACGGCGGAGTGGACGTCGGAGCGCGTGAGGTACAGCGGCCGGCCGCCGGTGGCCTCGTCCAGCTCGTGGCGGGCCGGGGGCCGCTGCTCGGGCCAGGCGCTGGCGTCCCAGCCGTGGCCGAGGAGGACGCGGTCGGCCGGGCGGGCGGCGGCGTGGGACCGGATCCGCTCCAGGGCCTCGGTCAGGGAGCCGGTGCCGGTGAGGTCCAGGCCGGTGAGCGCGAGGCCGGTGGCCGTCGTGTGCACGTGTGCGTCCGTGAACGCGGGGGTGACGAGCGCGCCCTGCAGGTCGACCACCTCGTCGACGCCTTCGGCGAAGGAGTCGGCGGCGCCTTCGGAGCCGACCCAGGCGACGGCGCCGCGCTCGACGACCATGGCCGTGGCGAACGGGTCGGCGGGGCTGTGCACGTCGCCGTTGCGCAGCAGAACGGTGCGCGGGGTGTCCTGGGGTGCGTGAGGCTCGGTCATGGGATCAGTTTCTCCCCTGACCCTCCCCTTCCCGTCACCGGGGCTCGCCCCGGGTGCCGGTGCGCTCGGGGGTCACCCCACCCGCGGCGGCCTCGCCTCGTACGGCGTCGACAGCACGATCGTCGTGCGCGTCGAGACGCCCGCCAGCGAGCGGATCCGCGCCAGCAGGTGCTCCAGCTCCAGCGGCGTGGCGACGCGGACCTTGAGGATGTAGTTCTCGTCGCCGGCCACGCTGTGGCACGCCTCGATCTCGGGGATCTCGGCGAGCCGGTCCGCGATGTCGTCGGGAGCGCTGGGGTCGAACGGCTTCACCGAGATGAAAGCGGTGAGCGGCAGCCCGACCGCCTCGGGGTCGACCACCGCCGCGTATCCGCGGATGACACCGCGCTGTTCGAGCCGGCGCACGCGCTGGTGCACCGCCGAGGTCGACAGGCCCGTGGCCTTCCCCAGGTCGGTGTAGCTCATCCGCCCGTCCTTGACGAGCAGTTCCACGATTTCTCTGTCCAGCTCCTCCACGCGGATCAACCTACTGGGTTCCGGCCGGAGCGGCACAGTCGACGGCCCTATGGGGGCGCATGGCCACGCACAAAGACATGTGACGAACAACACAGATATGCACCCGTGTCCTCCGTGATGCGGCGATTACCCGGCTCGCGGCGCGGGAAGTGCTTGCTGTGGCCGAGGCCGCGACGCCTGGCCGGCCCATCCGAGGGGGAGAAAGACTATGCCCAGCCTGGAACGCCTGAACGACGGCGACGGCAGCACATACGAGCCCTACGAGCTCGACACCAGCACGATGTTCCGGGTGACCTGCCCGGACTGCGCCCGCCCGATCGCCCTGCTGCCCGACGAGGACGTGCTCCCCGAGCACGCGCTGTGCCCTTCGCCGTGGAATCCGTTCGGCCTCACCGTGTGCCCCGGCTCCGGCCGCGCGATGGAGGAGGCCCCCGCGGCGGACGAGTCGCTGGACGGCCAGGAGTTCGACACGGCGCTGCTGCTCACGCTGCCGGAGAGCCTGGACTGGCGGACGCAGCCGTTCTCCCACATCGGGGGCCCCGGATCCCGCCCGGTCCGCGTCCCGGAGATGCGCCGGCCGTCCTGACCGGGCCCGACCCGACCTGATCCGACCGGGCCCGACCCGACCGGACCTGATCCGACCGGGCCTTGACCCGACCGGACCTGAGCGGCCCTGACCCGACCGCCGGGTCCCTCCGGCGGGCGGGACGCGTGACGCCCGCCCGCCGTGCCGGAGCCCGTCGCCACGGCGGCTCCCGCCGTACGGGTGCTCAGCGGCTCTCGGGGCCCGCCAGATGACGGGCGATCACCATCCGCTGGATCTGGTTGGTGCCCTCGACGATCTGCAGGACCTTGGCCTCGCGCATGTAGCGCTCGGCGGGGAAGTCCGCGGTGTAGCCGTAGCCGCCGAGGAGCTGGACGGCGTCGACGGTCACCCGCATCGCCGCGTCCGTGCAGAATAGCTTGGCCATCGCGGCCTGCCGGGAGAACGGCAGGCCCGCGTCGCGCAGCCGCGCCGCCGCGAGGTAGAGGGCGCGGCCCGCCTCGATCTGGGTGGCCATGTCGGCGAGCATGAAGCGCAGGCCCTGGAAGTCGGCGATCGGCCGGCCGAACTGCCGCCGTTCGGCGGTGAAGGCGAGCGCCTCGTCCAGCGCGGCCTGGGCGACGCCGATCGCGCAGGCGGCGATGCCGAGGCGCCCGGAGTCCAGCGCGGACAGGGCGATCGTGAAGCCCTGCCCCTCCTCGCCGATGCGGTGGGCGTCCGGCACGCGCACCCCGTCGAAGTGCAGCTGCGAGGTCGGCGAACCCTTCATGCCCATCTTGCGCTCGGGTGCCGCGGCCGACAGGCCGGGGGTGTCGCCGGGCACGAGGAAGGCGGTGATGCCGTGGGCGCCCTCGCCTCCCGTGCGGGCCAGGACGGTGTAGAAGTCCGCGACGCCGCCGTGGGTGATCCACGCCTTGGTGCCCTCGAGGGTCCAGGTGTCGCCGTCGCGGGTGGCGCGGGTGCGCAGGGAGGCGGCGTCGGAGCCGGAGGAGGGCTCGGAGAGGCAGTACGCCCCGAGGAGGCCGCCGCCGAGCATGCCGGGCAGGTGCTCGGCCTGCTGCTCCTTGGTGCCGAAGCCGGCGAGGGCGTGGCAGGCGAGGGTGTGCACGCTGACGCCCAGGCCCACGGTGAGGCGGGCCGCGGCGAGCTCCTCCAGGACCTGCAGGTAGACCTCGTAGGGCTGGTCACCGCCGCCGAACTCCTCGGCGTAGGGAAGGGCGAGCAGGCCCGAGGCGGACAGCAGCGTGAAGACCTCGCGGGGGAAGCGTCCGGCTTCCTCCTCCTCGGCCGCGACGGGCTCGATCTCCCGCTGCACCAGGTCGCGTACGAGCGCGAGCAGGTCGCGGGACTCCTCGGTGGGCAGCTGTCGCTCCACCGGCTGGGGGCCGTGGTCGGTCATGGCGGCGCTCTCCTCCCTGTCAGGGCGCTGCGACGACGGGCGCGCAAGGGTGTGGCGCCGCCGTCGGTGATCCCCCAGCCGATGATTCCGCGCCGGGTCGCGACACGGGATGACCTGCGGCTGTGGCGGCTTGGAGTATGCCCGATCGGCGGGCGGACGTCACGGGTTGACAAGTCGTGCACCAGGGACAACGTGCCGGCGACGGGTCGCCGACGGGCTCCTGACGCAGTCGTGAACGGGGTTGGTCCAAACCATTGACCGCACTGGTCTAGTCCTTCTATGGTCCTGCCACCGCTCAGCGCGTGCATGCCAACCGCTGCTGCGGTGCGCACACCGGCCGAGTGCAGGTCACCCCCCGAGAGCTCTCCCCACCCCACCGAGGAGAACCGATGCCCGCACGACCCCGCACCTCCCGCAGATCCCGCGCCTTCCCGGGCTCCACCCGTACGCTCCTGGGCGCCTTCGCCGCCGCCGGGGCCCTGATCACCACCACGCTCCTCGGCGGCCCGGCGTCCGCGTCGCCCGCCGCCGGGCCCGACGACACCGCCGCCGGCGGCAAGGTGGTCGGCTACTTCACCAACTGGGGCGTCTACGAGCGCAATTACCACGTCAAGAACATCGAGACATCCGGCTCGGCCGCCAAACTCACCCACATCAACTACGCCTTCGGCAACGTCGCGGGCGGCAAGTGCACCATCGGCGACGCCTACGCCGACTACGACAAGGCCTACGACGCGGCCGGCAGCGTCGACGGCAAAGCCGACACCTGGGACGACGGCGCCCTGCGCGGCAACTTCAACCAGCTGCGCAAGCTCAAGAAGATGCACCCGGGCCTCAAAGTGGTCTGGTCCTTCGGCGGCTGGACGTGGTCGGGCGGCTTCGGCGAGGCCGCCAAGAACCCGGCCGCATTCGCCGAGTCCTGTTACGGCCTCGTCAAGGACCCGCGCTGGGCCGACGTCTTCGACGGCATCGACATCGACTGGGAGTACCCCAACGCCTGCGGCCTGACCTGCGACACGAGCGGCCGCGAGGGGTTCGTGAAGCTGATGGCCGCGCTGCGCGCGAAGTTCGGCACGCGCAATCTGGTCACTGCCGCCATCACGGCCGACGCCTCGAACGGCGGGAAGATCGACGCCGTGGACTACGCGGGCGCCGCCCGCTACGTCGACTGGTACAACCCCATGACCTACGACTACTTCGGCGCCTGGGAAGCCAAGGGACCGACGGCCCCGCACTCCCCGCTGACCTCCTACAGCGGCATCCCCAAGGCCGGCTTCAACACCGACGCCACCATCACCAAGCTCAAGTCGCTCGGCGTCCCCTCCTCCAAGCTCCTGCTCGGCCTCGGCTTCTACGGCCGCGGCTGGACGGGCGTGACGCAGTCGGCCCCCGGCGGCACGGCGACCGGCCCGGCCAAGGGCACCTACGAGGCGGGCTTCGAGGACTACAGGGTCCTCAAGACCAAGTGCCCGGCCAACGGCACGGTGGGCGGCACGGCGTACGCCAAGTGCGGCAGCGACTGGTGGAGCTACGACACCCCGTCGACCATCGCCGGGAAGTCGGCGTACAAGAACCGGCAGGGGCTGGGCGGCACCTTCTTCTGGGAGCTGAGCGGCGATACGGCCGACGGCGAGCTGATCAAGGCCATCCGCTGAGCCCGTCCGCCCGAACCGTCCACTGACACCGGTCCCCCACGATCCCGCGGTCCGCCCTCCCTCCTCCCGTGAGGGCGGACCGCGCGCACGCGTCCCTCCCTAGGACCCGGCGCTCGCGAGACTGCGGTCCGTTACGCGCCCGGCAAGCGTCTGTTACGGGTTCAACAAAGGTCGCGGTGGCGGGCGATCACGTGGGCGACGGTCGCACACTACGCTGAGCCGGGCCGAACCCTGCTGTTCTCCGAGGGAGTCACCACACATGACCGTCCCGCTCGACCTGGACTTCTTCCGCCGCTTCCTCGACCGCGCCACGCGCGTGATCGTCGCGGAGTCCGCGCGCCTGACCGAACTCGACGCCGCCATCGGCGACGCCGACCACGGTGCGAACCTCAAGCGCGGCTTCACCTCCGCCGCTGAGGCGGTGGCGGCGGAGCCGCCGGCGACGCCGGGTGCGCTGCTGACGGCCGTCGGGGTGCACCTGACGAACACCGTGGGCGGGGCGTCCGGGCCGCTGTACGGGACCGTGCTGCGGCGAATGGGGAAGGTCCTGGGCGAGGAGCCCGTGGTCGAGCCGGAAGCGCTGGGGCGCGCGCTGGGGGCGGCCGTGGCGAGCGTGCGGCGGCTCGGGGACGCGGCGCCGGGCGACAAGACGATGGTCGACGCGCTGCAGCCAGCCGCCGACGCGTACACGGCCGCCGTGCCGCAGGGCGTCGTCGCCGCACTGGAGGCCGCCGCGCGGGCGGCGCGCGAGGGCGCCGAGGCGACGGTCCCGCTGCAGGCCCGCCGCGGACGGGCGAGCTACCTGGGCGAGCGGAGCATCGGCCACCAGGACCCGGGGGCCACGTCGTCGGCCCTGCTGGTGACCGCGCTGTACGAGGCCACCGACCCGGAGCTGTGCGCGGCGCCGCCCGTGCGGGAGGCCGAGGAGGAGACGGCGGCGGAGGCCGCTTTGGAAGAGGCCCCGCCGGTGGGCCCGGTGGGCATCGTGCTCGTCTCGCACAGCCGCGACGTGGCCGCCTCGACGGCCGAGCTGGCGAAGGCCCTGGTCGGCACGGGCGACCCGGCTCCGGTCGCGCCGGCCGGCGGCCTGCCCGACGGCTCGGTGGGCACGAGCGCCGAGCTGGTGCGCCGCGCGGTCGCGGCGGCGGACCGCGGCGCGGGCGTGGCGGTCTTCTGCGACATGGGCAGCGCGGTCCTCACGGTGAAGGCGCTGCTCGCGGAGGGCTTCGGCGGCTCCGAGGTGCGCATCGCCGACGCCCCGTTCGTGGAGGGCGCGGTCACCGGCCTGGTGACGGCGTCGGCCGGCGGGGACCTCGCCGCGGTCCTCGCCGCGGCGGACGACGCCCGCACATACCGCAAACTCTGAGTCAAGAGGCGGCGGCACCAAGATCGAATCGCGGGCCGGGGGCATCACCCGTGCCAGGGTGTAACGGCACAAATGCCCACATGCCCTCATGGGCCCCGTTCCGGCGTGGAGGTCCCGCCACGGTGTCGTCGTCGCGCAGACTGCCCTTCGCGCTCGTCCTGGCCTACCTGGCGGGCATCGTGTGCGTCGACCTGATGACGCCGTCGAACCTG
Source organism: Streptomyces sp. URMC 124 (assembly GCF_051386455.1). Lineage (NCBI taxonomy): Bacteria > Bacillati > Actinomycetota > Actinomycetes > Kitasatosporales > Streptomycetaceae > Streptomyces > Streptomyces sp. URMC 124. The sequence continues at coordinate 30,077 of NZ_JBPQTS010000052.1, read as the reverse complement.
CGCCTCGACGTCTTCGCGGCCCTGGCCCCGATGACGGCCGCGGCGCTGTGCACGTACCGGCAGACGGTGTTCGTCGGCGTCCTCGACTTCTGCCTGATGGTGGCGCACCACGGCCTCGCCGACAGCGAGGTGGCGGTCAACCGGGTCGGCTCGTTCGTCGGCAACGCGCTGATGGTGGGCGCGAGCATCGCGGTCGCCCGGCTTCGGCGCGACGGGGACGCCCTGCTGGAGCGCGTACGGGCCACCGGGGAGGCCGCGCAGCGGGCGCTGCTGCGGCCGCTTCCGCTGCGCACGCGCAGTGTGGTCGTGGACGGCTTCTACGTCTCCTCGCAGCGGGAGGCCCTGGTCGGCGGCGACCTGTACGAGGTGGTCGACACGCCGTACGGGACACGCGTGCTGATCGGTGACGTGCGCGGCAAGGGCCTGGGCACGCTGGGCGCGGGCGCGGCGGTGCTGACGGCCTTCCGTGAGGCCGCCTACCACCGGCGCGACCTGGACAGCGCGGTGCCCGCGATGGAGCAGGGGCTGTACCGCTACCACCGGTCCGCCGAGTACCAGGCCCGGCTGCGGGCCGGCCGCCACGGCGGCGGCGCCGGACGGCCGGAGGACGCGCGGATGCGGGCCGCGGAGGAGTTCGTGACGGCGCTGGTCCTCGCCACCGAGGAGGGTGCCGAGCGGCCCGGTGCGAACGGTGCGGTGCCCGTGGCGCTCGTGGACTGCGGGCACGTGGCGCCGTTCCTGATCGACGCGCGGGGCGGCGCCCGCGAGCTGGAACCGGCCGACGCGGGCCTGCCGCTGGGCCTGGGCGACCTGGCCGCCTCGCCCCGTACGGTCCGGCGCATCGCCCTGCCGCCCGGCTGCCGGGTACTGGCCTGCACCGACGGGGTCACCGAGGCCCGCTCGCCCGACGGCGGCTTCTACCCCCTGGCGGAACGGCTGGACGCCTGGGCGTCGCTGCCCACACCCGAACTCCTGGGCCGGCTGCGCGCCGACCTCGACGCGCACACCGGCGGACGGCTGCAGGACGACGTGGCGGTGCTGGTGATGGAACGGGCCTCGGAGTACCACGGGACGGCTTGCCCGGAGGGGGCGGTGGACGGGGCCGCGGCTTCGAGGGCGGGGTCCGCTCTGTAGGGGGACGGGATCCGGACCCCGCGGTCCGTCAGTGGTTGAAGAGCTCGAAGGAGACGCCCGGACGCCCCCCGAACCGCGCCGCGACGCTCTGCATGGCGCCCTCCAGGAACGTGCGGCAGTACGTCTCCGGGTCGTCCTTCGTCAGCGCCTCGATGTACGTGCGGTGGCACAGGAGGGAGGCGACGGCCCGCTCGAGGCCGCTGCTCGCGTCGACGGCGTGGGTGGCCCGCGGGGAGCCGGCCACGGCCACGTAGCGCACGCCGTCCCAGGGCAGGAGTCCCTCTTCGGCGAGGTCGGGGAAGATCCAGCGGTTGCCGGCGTCGGCGACGGCGTCGAGGACGGCCCGGCCGACGTTGCGGTGGTCGGGGGTGTTCCAGAAGAGGGAGTCGCCCCAGGACCAGGTGTCGTGGTGGTTGAGCGTCAGGACGAGTTCGGGGCGGTGGCGGCGGATGGCGGCGGCGAAGTCGCGGCGCAGGGCCGTGCCGTATTCGATGACGCCGTCCGGGTGGCCGAGGAACTCGACGGTCTCCACGCCCACGGCGGCCGCGCTGGCCCGCTGCTCGCGCTCGCGCAGCGGCCCGGCCTCGGCGGGGGCGAGGGTGTCGATGCCGGCCTCGCCGACGCTGGCCAGCAGGTAGACGCACTCGCGCCCGTCGTCCAGCCATGTGGCGACGGCGGCGGAGGCGCCGTATTCGAGGTCGTCGGGGTGGGCGACGATCGCGAGGGCGCGCCGCCAGTCGGTGGGCATTTCCTTGAGCTGCCGGCCGGGCTGTCCCTCGGGCCGTCGTCCGGCCGTCGCCGCGTCGGTCAGGTCCGTCGCGTCCATCACACCCGTCCCGTCCGTCGTCACACGCGTCGTTGCGTCCGCCGCATCCGTCGCGTCCGCCGCATTCACCGCGTCCGCCGCGTTCATCGCGTTCGCCGCGTTCGTCGCATCCGCCATCACGGTCTCCTTCACCCTGCCGGATCCGCTCCCCGGCCCGCGCCACGTGCCGTCGGCGGGGCGTTCGATGCAGCCTACGTCGCACTTCTTCGCGATGCGCGGGAACCGGGCGGCCCCGCGGTCCGACTACCTGTTTCCGGGCCCGCACCGGCGGGCCCCCGGCGAGTCGAATTCCTGGAGTTGTCTGATGCGCCCTCGTGCGTGGTGCGGTGTACTGGCCGCTGTGGCCCTGTCGGCGACGGCCTGCGGCGGCGGCAGCGGTGGCGGTGACGCGAAGAAGTCCGATGACGCGGGGGCGTCGGCCGCGGCCGGCCGGTCGGGCTTTCCGGTGAGCGTCACGGACTGCATGGGGGCGAAGACCACCTTCGCGTCGGCCCCGCAGCGGATCGTCACCAGCAACGCCGCGAGCCTGGAGCTGCTGATGTGGCTGGGCGCGGGCGACAAGGTCGCCGGCACGGGCTTCGCGCCCGGCAAGGGCGCCATGCCCGAGCAGTACGCGGACCGCGCCGCGAAGGTGCCGGTCCTGGGGAAGACGGTGATCCCCAAGGAGAAGCTGCTGGGCTCGGGCGCGGACCTGTACGTGGACGCCTTCTCGTCCATGAAGAACATGGGCAAGATGGGTGACGCGCCGACCGCCAAGGAGTTCGAGACGGCGGGGATCAAGCACATCTTCCTGAAGTCGACGGCCTGCGCCGCGATGAGCAAGACGCCGCGCACGGACCTGTCCGGCGTCGAGGCGGACATCGAAGAGCTGGGCAAGGTCACCGGCACGTCCGCGCGCGCCGCCGAGCTCGTCCAGGAGATGCGGAAGAAGACGGGGGCCGTCAAGGACGCGCTCAAGGACGTCCCCGAGGACAAGCGTCCCTCGTACTTCTTCTTCGACTACGACGCGGGCACCAAGCAGCCGATGGCCGTGTGCAACCGGCAGGTCGCCAACGCCGTGATCGGCATGGGCGGCGGCCGCAACGTCTTCGCCGGCTGCGACGGCGACTTCAAGCCCGTGGGCTGGGAGGACGTCGTCGCCAAGAACCCGGACTGGATCCAGCTGGGCGTCCGCAACCGCGGCAGCGAGGAGGCGAACGCCAAGGCGTTCGACGAGGCCGCCGAGTTCCTGAAGAACTTCCCCGCGACGAAGGACCTCACCGCCGTCAAGGAAGGCCGCTTCCTGCGCATCGGCTCGGAGCGGACCACGATCGGGGGCGTGCGCAGCGCGGACACCGTGCGCGAGATCGCGCACACGCTCCACCCGGACCGGGTCAAGTAGATGGCGGCGCTCACCACGGCCGCCGGGGAGGGGGCGGCGCAGGAGCGCGAGCCCGGGGCGCGGGCACCGTGGGTGGCGGCAGTGCTCGCCGCCACCCTGCTGATCGCGCTGACCGCCTCGGTCTGCCTGGGCTCCTCCGACGTGCCGCTCGGCGACGTGTGGTCCTCGGTGACGCGCGGCATCAGCGGTCAGGAGCCGGTGCCGGGCACGCGGGACCTGATCGTGTGGCAGCTGCGGGTGCCGCGGGCCCTGCTCGCGGCTGTGGTGGGCGCGGGCCTGGGCCTGGTCGGCACCGCCGTCCAGGCCCTCGTCCGCAATCCGCTCGCGGACCCGTACCTGCTGGGCATCTCCAGCGGGGCCTCGCTGGGCGCGGTCGCGGCGATCGTGCTGGGTGCGGGCGCGGGCGGGCTGCTCGGGCTGGGCCTGTCGGCGGCCGCGTTCGCCGGCGCGCTCGCGTCGTTCGCGCTGGTGTGGGCGATGGCCCGGCGCGGGGGCGGATTCTCGCCGCTGCGGCTGGTGCTGGCGGGGGTGGGCATCGGGCAGTTCCTGTCCGGCTTCACCCACTACCTGGTGCTGCAGGCCGGTGACGACCAGCAGACGCACGGCGTGCTGTTCTGGCTGATGGGCTCCCTCGGCGGCGCCCAGTGGTCGGCGCTCGGCGTGCCGGCGGCCGCCGTGGCCCTGGGCCTCGCCGTGCTGCTCGCCCGCGCCCGCGCGCTCGACGCCGTGCTGATGGGCGACGAGACCGCGGCCGGGCTGGGCGTGGACGTCGCACGGCTGCGGCGCGAGCTGTTCGTGGTGACGAGCGTCCTCACCGGCGTGCTGGTGTCGGTCTCCGGGGCGATCGGCTTCGTGGGGCTGATGGTGCCGCACGTGTGCCGGATGGTCGTGGGCGGCGCGCACCGCGTGCTGCTGCCGGTGGCGGCGCTGTTCGGCGCCGTCCTGCTCGTCGTGGTCGACCTGGTGGCCCGGACGGCGCTGCCGGACCAGGAGCTGCCGGTCGGCGTCGTCACGGCGCTGATCGGTGCCCCGACGCTGCTGTACCTGCTCGACCGCCGGCTGGAGAGGGGCTAGGAGAAGATGCGGATCGCCATCGAGGACCTCGACGTGGCGCTGTCGGGCCGGACGGTCGTGTCCGGGGTGCACCTGGTCGCGGAGGACGGGGAGATCGCCGGGCTCGTCGGGCCCAACGGCAGCGGCAAGTCGACGGTCCTGCGCACCGTCTACCGCTACCTCCGGCCGCACGCCGGCCGGGTGCTGGTCGGCGGTGCGGACATCAGGGCGCTGACCGCCCCCGAGGCGGCACGGCGGGTCGCGGCGCTCCCCCAGGAGCGCGGCAGCGACTTCGAACTGTCGGTACGGGCCGTCGTGGCCATGGGCCGCACCCCGTACAAGCGGGCGTTCGCGGGCGACGACCCCGCGGACCGGGACATCGTGGCCGCGGCGCTCGCGGGCGTGGGGCTCGCCGGGGCGGAGAAGCGGCGCTTCTCCGCCCTGTCGGGCGGCGAGCGGCAGCGGGTGCTGCTGGCCCGGGCGCTGGCCCAGGACCCGCAGGTCCTCGTCCTGGACGAGCCGACGAACCACCTGGACGTCCTGCACCAGGTCGAACTCCTGGCCCTGCTGCGGGCACAGCGCCGCACGACGCTGCTGTCCCTGCACGACCTGAACGCCGCGGCGTCCCTGTGCGACCGCCTCCACGTCCTCCACGAGGGCCACGTGGTCGCCTCGGGCGCCCCGCGCGACATCCTGACCCCGGAGCTCCTGGCCGAGGTCTTCGGCGTCCGCGCGGCCGTCATCGACCACCCGCTGACGGGGGACCCGCTGATCGCCTTCGACCACCGGTCGCCTGCGACGGCGACGCGGGCGTCGGCGGCGGCGCGGGCGTCGACGGCGGCGCAGACGCCGGCGGAGGCGCAGACGCCGGCGGAGGCGTCGGGGTTGCCGCGGCCGACGGCGCCATTGACGGCGGACCGGTAGGACGCTGGGGCGGTACGCCGGTACGCCGGTACGCCGGTACGCCGGTACGCCGGTACGCCGGTACGCCGGTACGCCGGTAGGACACTAGCCCGGTAGGCCGTTCCACGCGCCGGTCGGCGCGAACCGCCAGGAGGCCGCTCCATCGCCGCCGCGGCGGCGAGGAGGCCCGTGCGGGCCGGGCTACGGATCGCCCCGGCCCGCACGGGCCTTCCTGCCGCACGCGGAAACCCTCCGCCGCAACGGCGATGAACCCCCACCGGAGCACCCGGCGGTGCCGAACCGAGCCGTAGCGATGACCCCGCCGAACGCCCGGCCCTGCTCAAGGTCGTACCCGGCCAGGCGGCCGGTTGACCGGGTGGCCGGGCAAGCCGACTCGCGCCGCGGCCGCCTACCCCCGCTCCTCGTAGTGGCTCGGGCGCCCCGCACGGAGTACGAGCCGCCCCCGCGACTCGGCCTCCGCGCGGTGCACGAGCCGCGCCTCTCCCCCGCGTCCCCGCAGTACCACCGCGTGCCACGGCGTGGCCCACGCGTCCGCCGCGTCCAGGAGCCGGATGCCGAACTTCTCCGCGCCCGGCCGCTGCGGGTGGATGGACAGCCGTACGGACCTCGGGTGGCAGTCGGCGATGAGGTCGCCCCACGCGCGGCTGCGCGCGATGACCCCGTACGCGCGGATCCGGCACGCGCGCTGCAGCGCGGACCGCGTGCCGTCGAAGTCCGCGGTGTCCTCGACGAGGAAGCGGGTGATGCCGCGGTAGAGCCGCGCGGCTTCCTCGTCGCTGCGGACGAGCGCCCGGAGCGCTTCCACCGAGGGCGCGTAGGCCTCGGTCACGAGCCGGCGCTTGGTGTCGTGGCCGAGGTCCCCGTGGACGTCGCGCAGGTCGAACGTGCCGAGGTGGGCGAGCCCTTCCCCGGCGATCAGGTCGCGCAGGGCGTCGCCGTAGGCGTCGATGTGCTCGTCGGGTACGTGGATGAGGTCCCCGAAGATGTGTCCGTCGGAGCAGATGAGGATGCGCGCGCCGGGCGCGTAGACCTCGCCGATGCGCGAGCAGAGCCGGTCGAGGAAGGCGAGGGAGAGCCGCTCGCCCTCGTCGGGGAGGTGACCGAGGACCTTGGCCGGGTTGGGCGACTTGCAGGGGAAGCCGGGCAGGGTGAACAGGACGGGTTCGCCGGCGTCCGTGAACTGCCGTATCCGGCGCAGCTGCTCGGGGAAGTCGGCGGGATCCGCGGACCCGGGGCCGGCGGTGCGGTGGTACGGCAGGAGGAGGCGGAGGATGCGCGCCTCGACGGACGCGGCGGGATCCGCGGGAGCGGCCGGGGCGACGGCCGGGGCAGCGGCCGGGCCGGAGGGCGGGGCGACGGACGCGGGAGAGGTCATCGTGGCGTGGGACATGCGCGCGCTCACCCACGGCCCACGGGGCACACGGCCCGGTCGAAGGCGACCGGCAGCGCGGCGGTTCCGCGGCCGAGGACGGCCGGGATCCACGGCAGTTCCTCGTCGGGCACGGTGAGCCGCAGGCCGGGCAGCCGGCCGAGCAGGGTTCCGAGGGCCACCTGGAGTTCGATGCGGGCGAGGGCCGCGCCGGGGCAGAAGTGGATGCCGTGGCCGAAGGCCAGGTGGGGTCCCTGGGCCCGGTCGAGGTCGAGCGCGTCGGGGTCGGGGAAGCGCTCGGGGTCGCGGTTGGCGGCGCACAGGGAGACGATCACGGAGTCCCCGGCGGGCACGCGCGTGCCGTGCAGGTCGGCGTCCTCGGCGAGGAAGCGCCAGGTCGTGAGCTCGAAGGCGCTGTCGAGGCGCATGAGTTCCTCGACGGCGGCCGGCATGAGCTCCGGCTCGTCCCGCAGCCGCGCCAGGGCCTCGGGCCGGCGGAGCAGGTTCACCACGGCGGTGGTGATCTGGTTGGTGACGGGCTCCTGACCGGCGACCAGCAGCTGGAAGATCATGGAGTCGAGCTCTTCCGGGGTCAGTTCGCCCGCGTCGCACGCGCCGACCAGCCGGCTGAGCAGCCCGTCGCCGGGCGCTCGGCGCCGGTCGGCGACGACCTCGGCGATGTAGCCCTGGAGTTCGCGCAGCAGCGCCTCGTAGGCGGGCCGTCCGGGGTCCGCCGGCCCGACGGGCGCGACGACCTTGCCCCACTCACGGCAAAAGCGCCGGGCCAGGTGCGGCGGCAGGCCGATGACCTCGGCGAGCACCTGGAAGGGGAAGCGGGCGGCGAAGCACTGCACGAGGTCGGCGGAGTCCGCGTCCGCCGGCATCGCGTCCACGAGCGCGGCGGCCATCTCCTGGAAGCGCGCCCGCATGCCCTCCACGCGCCGCGGCGCGAACGCGTCGGTCACCAGGCGGCGCATCGCCGTGTGTTTGGGCGGGTCCTGGTGGAGGAGGTGGACCTGCAGCTGCGAGTGCTGCGGCTCGGGCATGATCGAGGCGCGGGCGCGCCAGCGGTCGTTGCCGCGGTCGTGGTTCTTGCCGAGCCGGGGGTCGGCAAGGGTTTTCTGGGCGGCCTCGTGCCCGGTGACCAGCCAGGCGGTGACCCCGCTGGGGAAGATGACCCGGTGGATCGGGCCCGCCTCCCGCATCCGGGCGTACAGCGGGTAGGGGTCCCGCTTGTACTCGGGCCCGTAGAGGGGGACGGGGTCGGGCAGCGGCAGCTCGGTCGGCTCGGACAATTCGGTCGGCTCGGGCTGGGACACGGTGAGGGCTCCTCGCGAAGTCGTGGACCCCTGAGAAGTCGGACGGGCGGCGGGGTGAGTTCCCGCCGGTCAGGGGGTTGTTCGCACGGATCTGCGGGCGGCTGCGGCGGTGGTCCCGGGTCCCGGTCCCCGTCGGACGGGTTCCGTATCTCCAGGTAGTCGGCCGCGGAAGGGCTCTGGTTCCCGCGGACGCAAGGGACAATCCTCACGCGCCGGGAGCGGGCGGAAGGCGGCCCGAGCGGCCTCGCCGCGTGCCACGATGCGCAGATGACCGCTCGCCCCTCCCCCGCTTCACCCGCTTCCCCCGCTTCGCCGATTTCGCCCGGAAGTCCGTACGCGACCCTGATCGGTTTCGTCCTGCTCCTGGCCGCACTCTTCGGCATCGCCTACGCCGCCGGCGCGGCATCCGGTCCCGTGGCTCCCGGCATACACGGCACCGGCGGATCCGGCTCGGGATCAGGATCAGGATCGGGTTCCGGCTCCGGCTCCGGCTCCGGCTCCGGCTCCGGCGGAGGCATGGGCGGAAGCATGGGTGGCATGAACGGCATGAACGGGATGCACGGCATGGGTGGACGATGAGCACCGAGACGACCGACACCACGTCCGGGGCGGCGACGGCGCCCGCGACCACCGAACTGCTCGTCGGCGGCATGACCTGCGCCGCCTGCGTGGCGCGCGTGGAGAAGAAGCTCGGCAGGCTGGACGGTGTGAGCGCGACCGTCAACCTGGCCACCGGCCGGGCCCGCGTCGCCCACCCCGCCGGCGTCACCCCGGCCGAGCTGATGGCGGTAGTCGAGGGTGCCGGCTTCACGGCGGCGCTGCCCGATCCCGCCCCCGCGCCGGGTGCCGGGAACGGCGAGGAGAGCGGGAGCGGCGGGAAGGACGGGGAGGCCACGGGCGCCCTGACCCGGCTGCTGATCACGGCCGTGCTGTCCGTTCCCGTCCTGGTGCTGTCCATGGCGCCGGGCCTGCAGTTCCGCAACTGGCAGTGGCTGTGCTTCGTCCTCGCGACGCCGGTGGCCGTCTGGGGCGCCTGGCCCTTCCACGAGCGCGCGCTGCGCGGGCTGCGGCACTCCGCCGCGACGATGGACACCCTCGTCTCGCTCGGCGTCGTCGCCTCCTACTCCTGGTCGGCGTACGCCCTGTTCTTCGGCGGCGCCGGACGGCCCGACATGCGGATGCCGTTCACGCTGGTGCCCTCCATGACGGCCGGTACGGCGGACGTCTACCTGGAAGCGGTCGTGGGCGTACCCCTGTTCGTGCTGATCGGCAGGCTGCTGGAGGCACGGGCCCGGCACAGCACGGGCTCCGCGCTGCGGGCCCTCGCCTCCCTCGCCGCGAAGGACGTCCTCGTCCGGGCGGCGGACGGCACGGAACGCCGGGTTCCCATCGAGCGGCTGCGGGTCGGCGACCGCTTCGTCGTACGGCCCGGGGAGCGCGTCGCGACCGACGGCGTCGTCGTCGCGGGCAGTTCGGCGCTGGACCTGTCCCTGGTGACGGGCGAGAGCGCGCCCGTGGAAGCCGGTCCGGGCTCGTCCGTCGTGGGTGGCGCGGTCAACTCCGGCGGGCTGCTGGAGGTGCGGGCCGAGGCGGTCGGCGCCGACACCCGGCTCGCGCGGATCGCCAAGCTGGTGGAGGAGGCGCAGGCGGGCAAGGCGAAGGCGCAGCGCCTGGCCGACGCCGTCGCCGGGGTCTTCGTGCCGGCCGTGCTGACCGTCGCCGTGACGGTCCTCGGCTACTGGCTCGGGGCGGGCGCCTCCTCGCAGGCGGCCGTCACCGCCGCGGTGGCGGTCCTGGTCGTCGCCTGTCCCTGCGCGCTCGGCCTGGCCACGCCCACGGCCCTGCTGGCGGCCACGGGCCGCGGCGCCGGCCTGGGCATCCTGGTCAGCGGGCCGCAGGCGCTGGAGGGGCTGCGGCGCGTGGACACGGTCGTCCTGGACAAGACGGGCACGCTGACGACCGGTTCGATGACGGTGACGGGCGTGACGGCCCGCCCCGGCGGCATCGGCGAGGCCGCGGCGCTGCGGCTGGCCGCGGCCGCGGAGCAGGGGTCCGAGCATCCGGTGGGGCGGGCGGTCTGCGCCCGTGCGCAGGCAGAAGCAGAAGCGGGAGGGGGAGCGGGAGCGGGAGCGGCGGAAGCCGCCGGGGCCGGGGCGCGGCTGCCGGAGGTCACGGAGTTCACGGCGACGCCGGGCAAGGGCGTCTCCGGCCGGGTCGAGGGGCGGCTGGTGGAGGTCGTCCGCCCGGACTCGGCGGCCGGGCGCCCGCCGCGCGGACCGCGTACGAAGGGCCGTGCGGCCGCGGCAGCTTCCGCGGCCACCGCAGCGGCCACCGCCCCGCTCCCGGAGGCGCTGGCCTCGGCCGTGCGCGATGCCGAGCGGGACGGGCGCACGGCGGTGCTCGTGCGCGTGGACGGCACGCCCGAGGCGGTGATCGTCCTCGGCGACACCGTGCGCTCCGGGTCCTACCGCGCCGTCGACCACCTCAAGCGGCTCGGCCTGCGGCCCGTCCTCGCGACGGGCGACGGCGAGGGCGCGGCGCGCGCCGTCGCCGCGGAGCTCGGCATCACCGAAGTCCACGCGCGGGCCACGCCCGAGGACAAGGCGGAGCTCGTCCGCGAGCTGCGGGCCCAGGGGCGCCGGGTGGCGGTCATCGGCGACGGCGTCAACGACACGGCGGCGCTGGCCGGCGCAGACCTCGGCATCGCGATGGGAGGCGGCACGGACGCGGCCATCGGCGCGGCGGACGTCACGCTGGTCCGCGAGGACATGGGCGCCCTGGCGGACGCCGTCCGGCTGGCCCGGCGCACCTCGGCGACGGTGCGCACCAACCTCGCCTGGGCGTTCGGCTACAACCTCGTCACGCTGCCGCTGGCGGCGGTGGGGCTGCTGAGCCCGATGGTCGCGGCCGCGGCGATGTCCGTCAGCTCGGTGCTGGTCGTCGCCAACAGCCTGCGGCTGCGGGGCTGGCAGCCGGTGCCGTCGCGGACGTCCCCGGGCCGGCGCCCGAAGCGCGGACCTGCCTCGTCCGTCTCCCCATCCGCCTCCCCATCCGTCTCCCCATCCGTCTCCCCTTCCGTTTCCCCAGGTCGGCGCTCCGGCGCCGTGGCTCCGCGAGGTGACGCGTGAACTCCTCCGCTCTTGCCGCTGCCGGGCGCGCCGCGCTCGCCCCCCTCTTCGCGTTCGTCGTGACCCTGGGCGGGCTCACCGCCTGGACCGCCACGGGCGCGGCGGGCCGGCCCCCGGCCGTCACGGTCGAGGACGCGCGGGTGCTGCTGCCGTTCGGCCGGGACGACACGGCCGCGTTCTTCCGGGTACGGAACGCCGGTGACGTGGACGACGAGCTCGTCGGCGTCGACGCTCCGACGGCAGGCGGCGCGATGCTCAGCCGCACCGTGGTCAGGAAGGGCGCGGGCTCCATGCGGACGGTGCGGTCGGCGACGGTGCCGGCGGGCGGCACGCTGGAGATGTCCCCGCACGGTCTGGACGTCATGGTCTCGGCCCCGCCACGGCTGAACCTCGGCGACCGGCTGCCCCTCGTGCTGCGGTTCCGCGGAGCGGGCACGGTGCGGGTGGAGGCGGAGGTCGTCCGGCCGGGGAACTGACGGCATGCTGAGAGGGGCCGGGAGGACGGGCACATGCCCGGCTCCCGGCCCCTGCTTCGTGCTTACCGGTGACCTTCGGCGTGCCTAGGCCGCGACCGGTATGCGCACGGCGTCCCGCTCGGCGGTCTCCAGCTGGCAGATCAGCGCCTCGCGGGCCCGCGCCACGCGCGACCGCACCGTACCGACGGGGCAGCCCGCCACGACGGCCGCCTCCGCGTACGGCAGGCCCAGCATCTGGGTCAGCACGAACGCCTCGCGGCGCTCGTAGGGCAGGCGGTCCAGCAGCTGCGACAGCGCGACGCCCTCGTCGAAGCCGGGCAGCTGCGCGGTCTGGGCCCGCTCGGCGGCCGACTGCCAGTCGTCGGTGTCGGACAGGCGGGGCCGGGCGGCGTTGAAGCGCAGCCGGTCGACGACGGTGCGCCGGGCGATGGACAGCAGCCACGTACGGGCGGAGGAGCGGCCCTCGAAGCGCTCCAGCGAGCGCAGGGCCCGCAGGTACGTCTCCTGGACGAGGTCGTCCGCGCCTTGCGGGTCGTTGCTGAGGCGGGCGACGTAGCGGCGCACGTCGCTCTGGGTCGCGCGGATGAAGCGCTCGACGGCGTCGGCGTCACCGCTGCGGGCGGCCAGCGCCCAGGTGGTCACGGCTTCGTCGTCACGCACGGCGGCCTCCCGTGCGGGTGGTGCGGGGGGTGATGCACCGGGCAAAAGCGGCACCGGGGACGATGGAGGGGTGCAGCACTGCAGTGAATTCCGTACCGCCATATCCGCCGGCGTCGACGGCGAGGACCTGCCGCCCGGCGTGACCGGAGCGGCCCTCGACGCGCACCTGCGCGGGTGCGCCGAGTGCCGCGCGTGGGGCGACCGGGCGCGCCGGCTGAGGGTTCTCGCGGCGGGCCTCGGCATGGACTGAGGCAGAAGGAGAAGCGGAAGAGAAATCGGAACCGGAGCCGGAGCCGGAGCCGAAGCCGGAAGCGGAAACCGAAACGGAACCGGAAACGGTCGGGCGAGCGGCTGGAATCGCGAGGACGGCGGGCCGGCGTGGCACTCGGCGCGTCCGCGTACGGGCAGGGGTCATCGCCCTGTGTCCTTCCTGGAATCCGGGCGGCCCGAGGAGCGGGCGGGCCCGGTGACGTGGTTCGGCGCTGGAGGTCGCCGTCAGCCGAAGGCGACGGCGACGGGCGCCGGTGGACCACGTGTGGCGAGGACGTGCGCGTACAGCAGCTGCCGCAGGCGCTGCGCGGCGCGGCTCCGGTCGGCGCGGATGCGCGGCGGGCCGGAGGGTGCCGCCCCCGTGCGGAAGAGGACGAGGAGCGGGGTGAAGAGGCTGCTGCCGAGGGTGCGGGCGAGCCGGAAGGCGGCCTGTTCGCCGCCGGCGAGCCACATGCCGCAGACGACGGCGACGAGGACGTGCGCGGACCACATGCCGAGCGCGCCGTGACCGGCGTGCATGGCCATGGAGTGGCCGGCCATGTCGCCCATGGAGCCCATGTCCACGGAGCCGCTGGAACCCATGTCCATGGAGTGGCCCATGGACATGCCCATGGAGTGGCCCATGGACATCGAGTGACCCGCAGACGCTGCTGCAGACGCTGCAGAGGCTGTCGAGGCCACGGAGGCGGGGAGGTCGGGGTCCAGCCCCAGGCGGGCGGCGCGGGCCGCGTTCACGGCGACGTTCTGCGCGAGCCCGAAGAAGAAGTGCAGCCCGGTCTGGGCACCCACCGTGGCGAGCGTGATCAGCAGCGGACCGCGTTCGCGGCCCGCCAGGAACCACGCCGCGCTGCCCGTACCGCACAGCGCGACGGCGACGGCCCACCACGGGACGGTCGTCCCGGACATGACCGCGTGGCCCAGGGCAGCGAGCAGCACACAGACCGCTGCGAACACTGCGGCTCGCAGCGCTCGCGGTCCCTGTTCCGGCTGCGGCCCTGCTCTCATGACGACCACATCGTTGCACCCGCGCCGCGCGACGCGACGGCGGGGTACGCGCTGACGCCCGTACGACCATCCGCTCGGGCGCACGGGCCCGCCCCGTACCGTCCGCCCGGCGGTACGAGGCGGTGGGTCGCCGGCTCGGGGGAAGGACCGGCGGCCCGGGTCCCGTCGCTCCATTGGGACTCGCAGGAACGAGTCAAGCGCGCGGGGGCCGGGCGCGGGAGCGTGTGTGCGGGGGCGATCGCGTGTGCGCGGCGCACACCCCGTGTGAACGATCAGCCTCCGGCGCGCGGCTTGCGGGTGCGCTTGCCTCCGCGCTCCGGCAGCCAGGCGGCGCTGCCCTTCTCGCCGAAGCGGGTGCCTATCGCGCCCTTGATGACGGAGAGGGCGGCGGGGAGGGAGGCGATGGCCGCGGCCTTGAGTGCCGAGACGTCCGTGAGGTCGAACCCGTCGGCGAGGAGGAGACCGAGGAAGGTGGTGACGTAGGCGGCGGCGGTGCGCTCGAGGATATCGAGCAGAACTTTGGGCATGACTGTTTCTTCGTCTCTTCCGTTCGTGTCCGATGGGTAAGGGAAGCGTCGTGGCGGTACGGCCCGCACCGCAAGGCCCGGAGGGCTCGGAAGGCCTCCGGACGCTCCGGCAGCTCCCTCACGACCCGCACGGACTCGCACGGACTCGCACGGACCCGAAGGGCGGAGGATCCACGTGGTCGATGCGGTCAGTCCCTGGCCGGCGATGGCGGGCGGCGACGACCCGGCCGAGCGGAGTCGTACGCTCCGCGGGGCGCACGAGGAGTTCGTGACCGGAGGGACGGTGCACCCGCGGGTGAGGGCGGTGGTCGCCGACTCGTGGCGGCGGTCGGCGGCGGCGCTGCCCACGGCGGACTTCCTCGCGCCGGTCGAGCTGACCGACGCGGAGCTGGAGGAGTACCGCCAGGCGCATCCGCTGGCCTTGGTGATGCCGCTCTTCAGGGAGCTGCTGGGCACGATCGCGGACGACGGGGCGCATCTGCTGGCGGTGTGTGACGCGTCGGGCCGGATGCTGTGGGTCGAGGGCCACCGCGGGGTGCGGAGCCGGGCCGAGGCCATGAATTTCGTCGCCGGCGCCCGCTGGGACGAACGGCACGCGGGCACGAACGCGCCCGGCACGGCGCTCGCGCTGGACCACGCCGTGCAGATCTTCTCCACCGAGCACTACAACCGCGCGGTCCAGCCCTGGACGTGCGCGGCCGCGCCCGTGCACGACCCGCGGACCGGCCGGCTGCTGGGCGCGGTGGACCTGACGGGCGGCGACCACCTGGCGGCGCCGCACAGCCTGGCGCTGGTGCGGGCGACGGCGCTGGCGGCGGAGGCGCGGCTCGCGGGGACGACGACGGCGGAAGGGAGCCGCTCCGGCCACGCCCTGACGGCCCTGGGCCGGGAGGAAGCACTGCTGACGAGGCCCGGCGGCCGCCGGATACGCCTGGGACGACGGCACAGCGAGATCCTGGTCCTGCTGGCCGCACGCCCCGAAGGGCTGACGGGGGACCAGCTGACGACGGCGCTGTACGGGGACCGCCCCGTGCCGCCGGTGACGCTGCGGGCCGAGCTGTCGCGGCTGCGGCGGCTGGTGGGACCGCTGCTCGCCTCCCGTCCGTACCGGCTGTGCGCGCCCGTCGAGACGGACTTCGCGCGGGTGGAGCACGCGCTGGAGGCGGGCGACGTGCGCGGCGCGCTGCGCGCGTACGGCGGTCCGCTGCTGCCCTCGTCGGAGGCGCCGGGGGTGTGCCGGACGAGACGGCTCGTGGAGGGGCGGCTGCGGCGGGCGGTGCTGAGCGGCGGGGACGCGTGGGCGCTGCAGCTGTGGGCGGACAGCCGGTGGGGCGAGGAGGACCTGGAGGTGTGGGAGAGGCTGCTGGCGGCCCTGCCGGCGAGTGCGCCGCAGCGGGCGGGGGTGGCGGAGGAGGCGAGGAGGCTACGGGAGGCGTACGCGCCGGGCCCGCGCCCGTACGGGGCAACGTTCGCGCAACGCCGACGGCCCTAATCTCCCCGAGCCGCAACCCGGAAGTCCCGAAACCGGAAGGGAAGGCTGTCCCCCATGCCTCGTTACGCGAACCCCGGCACGCCGAACGCGCTGGTCTCCTACCGTCCGCGGTACGACCACTGGATCGGCGGCGAGTACGTACCGCCGAAGCAGGGGCGTTACTTCGAGAACCCGACGCCGGTGGACGGCACGCCCTTCACCGAGATCGCTCGGGGCACGGCGGAGGACGTGGAGCGCGCGCTGGACGCGGCCCACGCGGCGGCCCCGGCGTGGG
Organism: Streptomyces sp. URMC 124; assembly: GCF_051386455.1. NCBI lineage: Bacteria > Bacillati > Actinomycetota > Actinomycetes > Kitasatosporales > Streptomycetaceae > Streptomyces > Streptomyces sp. URMC 124. The sequence continues at coordinate 14,239 of NZ_JBPQTS010000052.1, read as the reverse complement.
GCCGCACGTCCCCCGCGGAGCGGGCGGGCGTGCTGAACCGCATAGCGGACCGCATGGAGCAGCACCTGGAGGCGCTGGCGGTCGCCGAGTCCTGGGAGAACGGCAAGCCGGTCCGCGAGACCCTCGCCGCGGACATCCCGCTCGCGATCGACCACTTCCGCTACTTCGCGGGCGCGATCCGCGCCCAGGAGGGCAGCCTCTCGGAAATCGACGAGGACACCGTCGCGTACCACTTCCACGAGCCCCTGGGCGTGGTCGCCCAGATCATCCCGTGGAACTTCCCGATCCTGATGGCGGCGTGGAAGCTGGCGCCGGCCCTGGCGGCGGGCAACGCGGTGGTGCTGAAGCCGGCGGAGCAGACCCCGGCCTCGATCCACGTCTGGCTGGATCTGGTGGCCGACCTCATTCCGCCGGGCGTGGTGAACATCGTCAACGGCTTCGGCGTGGAGGCGGGCAAACCGCTGGCGGCCAGCCCGCGCGTGGCCAAGATCTCCTTCACCGGGGAGACCACCACGGGCCGGCTGATCATGCAGTACGCCTCGGAGAACCTGAAGCCCGTCACCCTCGAACTCGGTGGCAAGAGCCCGAACATCTTCTTCGACGACGTCTCGGCGGCGGACGACGACTTCCTCGACAAGGCCCTCGAAGGCTTCACCATGTTCGCCCTCAACCAGGGCGAGGTCTGCACCTGCCCGTCCCGGGCCCTGGTCCAGCAGGGCCACTACGCGCCCTTCATGGAAGCCGCCGTCGCCCGCACCGAGGCGATCCTCCCCGGCCACCCCCTCGACACGGCCACGATGATCGGCGCCCAGGCCTCCAACGACCAGCTCGAAAAGATCCTCTCCTACCTGGACATCGGCCGCCAGGAAGGCGCCCGCACCCTCACCGGCGGCGCCCGGGCCGACCTCGGCGGCGAACTCGCGGGCGGCTACTACGTCCGGCCCACCATCCTCGAAGGCCGCAACAACATGCGCGTCTTCCAGGAGGAAATCTTCGGCCCGGTGGTGGCAGTGGCCCCCTTCAAGGACTTCGACGAAGCGATCACCCTGGCCAACGACACCCTCTACGGCCTCGGCGCCGGCGTCTGGACCCGCAACGGCACCACGGCCTACCGAGCCGGCCGGGCCATCCAGGCCGGCCGGGTCTGGACGAACTGCTACCACGCCTACCCGGCCCACGCGGCATTCGGCGGCTACAAGCAATCGGGCATAGGCCGGGAAACCCACAAAATGATGCTGACCCACTACCAGCAGACCAAAAACCTCCTCGTCTCGTACTCCCCGAAGAAGCTCGGCTTCTTCTAGCGGCCATTCGGCTTTCCGGTCGGAAAGGGCCTCGGACAAACCATCGAGGAGCGCTTCCCTGAATTGGCGTCAACACCCCGCGCTGCACTAGACTTTGGGTGCGTACCGACGAAAAGGAGAGGCGCCGTCCATGGGCACCAAATTCATTGAGGTAGACGAATCCCACAAGGGTCAGCCCGGCGTGGAAGAAGGGGTAAAGACGATCGAGGTCGGTGGTCAGACGATCACGACGACGATTTACGTGCAGCGGATCGACTTCGATGATCTCGCCCCCGAGGTGACCGATAATCTGACCACGGTCAAGTTCGCCGTGACGGTGGCCGAGGAAATGGAGGACCTGACGGGGGAGGTGGACGAGGACGGTTCCCCGGTCACGGAAATCAAGGAAATCCAGGTGCCCAAGTGGCTGGAGGTCGACCTGGGGCCCGAGTCCCTCAAGCAGTACGAGGAGGTCATGGCGCCCTTCTTCGCCGCCGCCCGCGAAACCGAGGCCCCGCTCCTGCCCGCGCCCCGCAAGCGCCGGAAGAAGTGAACTCGCGCCCCTCTCCTGGACGTCAGGAGGGGGGCGTCATGCCATCGGCCGGGCGCCGGAGCGCGACGCCCGGCCGATGCGGTGCGTGCTCCGTGCTACCAGCTGCCGCCCCAGACGGCTCGCGTTCCCACCGGGCAGGTCAGGCGGAAGTCCCACTGTCCCGAGAAGGTCTCCGGGAAGAAGTGGCGGCCGTCCGTGCAGTCCACGTAGACGTGGTACGAGGTGCCGTTGCACGTCATGAAGAAGTTGCGGCCCCCGTCCGTGCGCCCGTTCCAGCAGTTCGCGGCCAGTTCACGCTCGGTGGCGCTCGACGCGCGCTGGACCGGGGTGTTCGCCGAGATCGGCGCCAGACCCGCGGTGCTGGTCTTGCTCTGTCCGTCGGTGCTGGTCGCCTGGGCTTCGGCGGTGTTGGGCACCGGATCGGCACCGGCAGGGGCGGCGAGGCCGGCGAGCGCGGTGACCGCGATCGCTGCGGCAGCTGCGGCGTTCCTCAGGAACGTCACGTTCTCCTCCGAGTGGTGGGTGTTGCGGTAGGTACGGGATCTTTCCCGGCCTTTCGGTGACATCATGGTTGATTGCCGCCTCTATGGGGAGTTGGTGTGGGTTGGGGGGCGTGCGGGAAGAAACGTCCCCAACAGGGCATGTGCGTACCCCTGGTGGCGTCGCGCTCCCGCGAACGTGTGGTCAGCAGCGATGTGTTGTTCCTCCTGAGGAGGGACAACGCGCGGGTGCGTACAGCGCCGAGGGAAGGGTCTCCGGGGGTCAGTTGCCGTCAGCGCCCGGCAGGGAGATCAGGGACTTCTGGCGGCGTTCCACCGGCGTGCCCTTGGCCTCGGAGACGTAACCCGCCGAGAGGTAGAGCGACTTGCCGTGGGCGACGGGGTAGGGGTCCGAGCCGATCCAGGCCTTGGTGGGGGTCGGGCGGTAGGTGCGGAGGACCTTCCGGGACCCCGTCGCCGGGTCGAAGCGGACGAGGGTGGCCGGGTCGTGGATGTTGCCCGCCGAGTAGGCCAGTACGGCGGCGGAAGCGGTGCCGGTGTCTGTGTCAGTGTCAGTGTCAGTGCCGGCGTTCGAAGTCGTCACCAAGCGATAAGTCTGCAGGTACCCGGTCGCACGCTGCTCCCACAAACGCTTCCCACTGGTCAGGGACCAAGCCGTCAGCTGGTTGTTGTCGTCGGAGTCCTTCTCGTCCCGGTCCGCCGCCATGACCAGCGTGTCGCCCGCGATCCGCACGTCCGGAGCCGGGGCGCTGCCGTCGCCGCGCGCGAGGCCGAAGCGGCGCTTGGGGGTGCCTTCGAGGCGGGCGCGGGGCTTGCCGTCGTCACCGAGGACGCTCACGCGCATGCGGCCTTCGTAGGGCTGGTCGGGATCGTCGACGACGATCGGAGAGGTCGCGAGGACCTGCCCGTGCCTGCCGTACTCGCCGAGGCGGTACTTCCACTTCTCGTGGCCGGTGGCCGGGTCGACCGCGGCGAGGTACGTGCCCGGGTCGCTGCTGCCGAAGAGGCAGTGCTGGATGCGCAGCAGCTGCCTGCCACCCGTGTAACCCTCGCCCCGGCAGGTGTCCTTGGCCTCGGCGCCCTCGTACAGGCCCTTGTCGCCGTCCTTCCACAGCTGCTTGCCGTCGCTCACCCGGAACGCCGTGGTGAGGCGGTTGTCCGCGGAGACGACGACCACGTCGCCGCTGCGGGCGATCCGGGGGCCGCCGGAGGGAGCCCACTCGTCGGAGTCGGTCGAGTGCTCCCACAGCGTCTTGCCCGACGTCAGGTCGACGGCGTAGAAGGTGTGGCACTCCCGCCCGGAACCGCGGGCGAGGATCGCGACGTTCGCCGTGGAGTCGGCCGACGCCTGGCACAGGAAGCTGCCCGAGCCGGGGGCGGGCGCCTCCCACTGCTGCCTTCCGGTCTTCGGGTCGAGTCCGACGATACGGTCCGGCAGCGCCTTGACCACGCTCTTGCCGGTGAACCACACGCCACGGATCATCGTGGGGTGGTCGAGCCCGGACCTGGTGTACGGAAGGCTCCACGACACGGTCGCCCGGCTGCCGCCTGACGTGCCGTCACCCGATTTGCCCCTGGCTCCGTTTCCCTCACCGGGCAGCAGCATCCAGACGCCCGCTCCGAGTGCGGCGACGAGGACCAGGCCGACGGCCACCGCGAGGGCGATCAATCCCCTCCGCCGGGGGCGGGCGGGTGCCGGGAACACGGGCGGAGGGACCGGGGCCGCTCCGTAGGGCGGCGAGGCGCCGTAGGGCGGCAACCCACCGTAGGGGGGCGCCGATCCGTACGCCGGTGCCGCGCCGTATGCCGGTGCCGCGCCGTACGGCGGTGCCGACCCGTACCCGGGCGCTGCTCCGTACGCCGGTGCCCCGCCGTACTGCGGCGGTTCGCCCGCGGGTGCCGGCGTCGGCGGTCGCGGCGCTTCCGGCGGCGCGATGACGTAGTCGTCCCCGCCGTTCTCGTTCAAGGACTCGCCCATTGGGCCTCGAATCTCCTTCTCTCCCTCGTAAGGGACCAGTCATACCAAGTCGGATTCCCCGGCGGCCCGCCGGGCGGGGTGCGGGCGCCGGGTGGTGGGAGGAGGGAAGGGCCGGGCTACGACGCGTTCCTGCGCATCGGTGCGAGCAGCGTCAGGTGGGCGCCGGAACGAACGCCGCCCACGCGCGTTCCGGAACGGCCGTCGCGGCGGCCGTTGGTGGTGCGGTAGACATCGACCGGACCGGCGGGGCGCCAGTGTTCGCCGAGTCGCTTGGCGGTGTACATCGCCTCGTCAGCGCCCCGGAGCAGGTCCGGCAGGCCGGCGCCCGGCCGGTGACCGGTGCAGCAGATGCCTATGGAGGCGCGCGGGGAGAGGGTGACGCTGCCGGTCTCCAGCGGCGCCGAGAGGCGCGCGGAGAGGCTGTACGTCAGCTCGGAGTCCAGGTCGGCGTCCGGCGCGAGGCGCACCACGGCGGTGAACTCGTCGCCGCCCAGCCGCGCCGCGAATCCGCCCCGCTCCCGGCACCAGACGGACAGGCGACGGCCGACCGCCGCGATGACCTGGTCGCCCACGGCGTGGCCGTGCGTGTCGTTGATCTGCTTGAAGCCGTTGAGGTCGAGCAGCAGGACGGCGGCGTGCGGCCGCTTGACCGCCCGCTGCGCCCGGTGGGTGAACTCCTCGCGACGCATGAGGCCGGTGAGCGGGTCGGTGCGGGCGGTGCGCAGGCGACGGACGAGGAGCAGGGCGTGGGCGGCCCAGCCGAGGGTGGGGGCGGCGATCGGTAAGGCCTGGAGCAGGAGGTTCATCGGGCACCTTCCGGAACAGAGAGGTGGCCCGTCGCTTCCCTCGCCGTGGGCGCCATGAGCGCGCGTTGAGGCGCGAGTACGCCGTCGCGGTGGGGCGCGAGCGGGCCGGTGGGTGGATCCGGTCATGCTGGAGATCCCCCGTTTCCCCGGGCCCCGCTCGTGGCCCTGCCCGTGACCCCCGCCATGCCCCGAGCGACGCCCCGGCCACGACCGCCGCCCGTGAGCGCGGCCGCGCAGACCTCTGGCCCGCGGCCGCGGATCGCGGCAGGCTGTGCAGTCCGGCAGAGACGATCCTGCGGAAAGGGAGATCAACGGTGAGTCCAGCGAGTCCGCAGCAGACCGGCCGTCCCGAAGCCCCCCTCTCGCGCGTCGCCCTGACCCCCGCCGCGGCGCGCCTCCTCCGGCTGCTGCGCGAGCGGCACGGTCCCCTGATGTTCCATCAGTCCGGCGGCTGCTGCGACGGCAGTTCGCCGATGTGCTATCCGGACGGCGAGTTCCGTACGGGCGCCTCGGACGTCCTGCTCGCGGAGCTGAGGGTGGAGGGCGTCGCGGAACCCGTCGGCTTCTGGATGTCCGCCGACCAGTTCGAGCGCTGGCGCCACACCCACCTCACGGTGGACGTGGTGCCCGGGCGCGGCAGCGGCTTCTCCCTCGAGGCCCCGGAAGGGCAGCGGTTCCTGCTGCGGTCGCGGCTCCTGACGGACGACGAGGCGCGCCGACTCGGCTGACGGAGCCGACGACCGCCGCAACCGGGCCCACAGAGCTCACGGAGCTCACGGGAGCTCACAGAGGGCAGCAAGCCCTACGACGCCGCGTCCACCAGCGACAGCGTGTGCAGCCGCTCCGGCGGCCCGGGCCGCGCGTAGTACCAGCCCTGGGCGGTGTCGCACCCCAGCACCCTCAGGTGCTCCGCCTGCGTGCCCGTCTCCACCCCTTCGACCGTCACCGACAGGTCGAGGGTGTGGGCGAGCGAGACGATCCCCTCGACGATCTTCACGTCGACGGGGTCGGCGGGCGCGCACTGCATGCCGCGGGTGAAGGAGCGGTCCAGCTTGAGCGTGCTGACGGGGAGCCTGCGCAGGTAGGACAGGTTGGAGTAGCCGGTTCCGAAGTCGTCCAGGGCGATGTCCACGCCCAGGTCGGCGAGTTGGCGCAGCGGCCGGAGCTCCTCCTCGTCGGCCCCGATGAGGGCGTTCTCGGTGACCTCCAGGCACAGGGCCGAGGGGTCCAGGCCGGAGCTGTCGAGGACGGCCACCGTGTCGGCGACGAGGGTGGGGTGGCGCAGCTGCGAGGGCGAGAGGTTGACGTTGACCCGCAGGGGGCCCTCGCACGTGCCCTCGGCCCGCCAGGCGCGCGCCTGCCGTGCGGCCTCCTGCAGCACCCAGCGGCCCAGGGGCACGATCAGGCCGGTGTTCTCGGCGAGCGGGATGAACTGGTCCGGTCCGAGGACGCCGTGGACGGGGTGCAGCCAGCGCACGAGCGCCTCCGCGCCCCGCACGGTGCCGTCGGTGAGCCGGACGAGCGGCTGGTACTCGATGAAGAACTCGCCGTTCTCGAGCGCCGCCGGCAGGCAGTTGGTCAGGTCGTGCCGGGCGATGGCGCGCGCGTCGGAGTCCGCGTCGGCGAGCTCGTAGCGGTTGCCGCCCGCGGCCTTCGCGCGGTACATGGTGATGTCGGCGCTGCGCAGCACCTCCGCGGCGCCGCTCTCGCCGGAGGCGCCGTCGACGATGCCGATGCTGGCCCGTACGGACAGGTCCCGGCCGTCGAGGCGTACGGGTGCGGCGAGCGCGGCCAGCATGCGGCGGGCGAGGGCGGCGGCGTCCTCCTGCGCGGTGGGGCCGGTCAGCAGGGCCACGAACTCGTCGCCGCCGAGGCGGGCGACGAGCTCCGCGGGTTCCTCGGCGCACGAGCGCAGCCGCTCGGCCACGGCGACGAGCAGCCGGTCGCCCACGGCGTGGCCCAGGCTGTCGTTGACGGCCTTGAAGCCGTCGAGGTCGAGGTAGCAGACGCCGAAGCGGTCCCCGCCGGGGGCGAGGGCGCGGTCGAGCCGTTCGAAGAAGAGCGTGCGGTTGGGCAGGCCGGTGAGGGCGTCGTGCGTGGCCTCGTAGCGCAGCTGCTCGTGCAGCAGGCGGCGCTCGGTGATGTCCTCCATGAGCGCGAGCTGGTACTGGGGGCGGCCGTGGGCGTCGCGCAGCAGGGCGACGGACAGGTCGGTCCACAGCACGCTGCCGTCGCCGCGGTAGTACGCCTTCTCGACGCGGTAGTAGTCGCGCTCGCCGCGGACGAGCTCGCTGTAGAGGCCCCAGACGTCGGGCGAGTCGTCGGGGTGCACCATTTCGCCGACGTTCCGGCCGGTGACCTCCGCCGGGTGGGTGCCGAACATGCGGCTGAGGGCGTCGTTGACGTCCATGATGCGGCCCTCGACGTCCGCTATGCCGACGCCGATGGCGGCGCCCTCGAACACGGCGCGGAACCGCTCCTCGCTGGTGTGCAGCGCCCGCTCGGTCTCGGCCTGTGCGGCGAGGGCGGCGCGGGAGAGGGCCTCCTGCTCGGCGAGGGTCCGCTCGCGCAGGGCGCGCGCGAAGCCGGCGGCGACGGTGTGCTGCAGGCGTGAGCAGCGGGCGCGGCCCTCCTCCTCCGGCAGGCCCGGGTCCGGCGGGCAGTACAGGACGAGGTACGAGTCGATCGCGCCCAGGATCAGCGACAGGGCGTCCGGGTCGGTGCAGTGGGCCCGGACGAGCGCGACGCCGACTTCGGCGGCGGGCTCGGGGTCGAAGGGCTGCGAGTGGAGCGCGGTGCGGAGGAGGGCGGCGAGCGGGACGAGGTAGTCCTCGAACTCGGCGCGGGTCATGGAGGTGGCCGTCGCGGGATAGACGGACCGGCTCCAGACGGCGGCGAAGCGGCGGAGGGCGTCGTGCCCGCCGGGCGGGGGGCCGGCGGGCGCCTGACCGGCCGGCACGGGCCCGCCGGGACCCTGCCCGGACAGGGGCCCGGCGGGCGCCCGCCCGGGCGCGGAGGGGACGGCGGAGGGGACGGAGGAGTCCCCTGCCGCAGCGGCCGGGACGCCCTCTCCCCCCGCGCCCGGTCCGCGTACGTCGCGGTCCATCTGGGCGTGGGCGTTGCGTGCCCGCGGGCCGCCCGCCCCTGACGGACCGTCCGTCCCCGAGGGGCCGCCCGGAAGCACGCCCGGGCTCCGGTCCCGGCCTCGGACCCGGCCTCGATCCCAGCCCTGGCCCCGGCCCCGGTCCTGATCGCGGTCCCCGTCGCCCTCGACGTCACCGTCGGCGTCGCCGTCCCGCCCGCAACGGCCCGCCACCCGGCCCACGGCAGCCGTGTCCAGTGGCGACAACGCCCCGCTCCCGATACCCACCCCGACCTCGGTTCCGCTTCCGCTTTCGATTCCGTTTCTGATTCCGCTTGTGCCCTCGGTCCCGGCCCCGCTCCCCCTGCAAGGCCTTGTGACTTCTGCCCCTGCAGGGCCACCGGTAACCGGCCCCGCCGTTCCGTCTCCGGATCCGCTCGGCTTTCTGCCGCGCGGCTTTCGGGTCATGGCTTGCGCCCCACGCCCGCGAAGCCGACGTACGTGGCGGGGTCGTCGTCCGCTCCGCCGGTGCCCTCCACCGGGTCGGGCCGCCAGTCGGGCATGGCCACGAGCCCCGGCTCGACCATCTCGAAGCCGTCGAAGAAGCGCGCCACGTCCGGGCGCGAGCGCATCAGCAGCGGCGAGCCCACGTTGCGGTAGACGCCACTCACTCCACGCCCCTCCTCGGGCTTGATCGGACCGGTGTCGGTCGTCGCGTGCGTGAGGACGAGCAGGCTCCCCGGCGCGAGCGCGTCGCGCAGCTCGGCCACCGCCGCCCACGGGTCGTCCTGGTCCTCCACGAAGTGGAGGACGGCCACGAGCAGCAGTGCGACCGGCCGGTCCAGGTCGAGGAGCCTGCCCACCTCGTCACTGGTCAGGATGTCATGGGGCTTGCGGAGGTCGGCGGGCAGGACGGCGGAGCGCGGGTCGCCCTCCAGGACGGCCCGGCCGTGGGCGACGGCGACCGGGTCGTGGTCGACGTAGACGACGTGCGAGCGCGGGTCCGCGGCCTGCGCTATCTCGTGGACGTTGCCGAAGGTCGGAATGCCCGAACCGATGTCGAGGAACTGGGTGATGCCCTCCCCCACGGCGTGGCGTACGGCGCGCCGCATGAAGGCCCGGTTCGACTGCATGATCTTCGGCAGCCCGGGAAAGGCCTCCATGGCCCGGCGGGCGGCCTCCCGGTCGACCTCGAAGTTGTGCGAGCCGCCCAGGTAGTAGTCGTAGATCCGGGACACGCTCGGCACGGAAAGGTCGATGCCCTGGGGTGCCCAGGTGGGACGCTCCATCAGTCTCTTGCTCCAGCTCGCCTCGGGGACATGTGAGCAGAGGCTACTGATCGTTCGTTCGAATGGAAGCGGCAAGCGGAAATCGGCGATCCGCATTCAGCTGTCATTCATCCTCGTCCGCACCGGCTTCGATCGTGCCGAGAGCCGATCATGCCAATAAATGACCCAGAGGGGAAATATGTCCGGATGCCGTCCCGGGCATCGCTCCCGGGACGGCCGCTCCGGCCCCGCGTCGGCTCTGCGCCGGCGCCCCGTCAGCCCTGCGGCTGCCGCGGCCCCTGCGGCTCCCGCGGCTCCCGCCACATCGGCCACATCCGCGGCCCGCCGTCCGGCAGGTCGACGGGCGTCCCGGTGAGGACGAAGCCGAGGCGCTCGTACAGCGCCCTGCTCCGGGCGTTGCTCGCCTCCAGGTAGGCGGGCATCCCCTCCTCGTCGCACCGGTCGAGGACGGTCGTCAGGAGCGCCCTGCCCCGGCCCTCGCCGCGCCGGCCGGGGGCGGCGACGATGGTCGGCAGATAGTAGTGCGCCCGGTCCGCGGGGTGGGCGGCCTCGGTGAGCTCGGCGACGATCCGGGCGCGGTCGTTCCCCGGATCCGCCGTCGCCAGCAGCTCGCCGAGCTCGTCGTCACCCTCGTCACCGCCGTCCGCCTGTATCGGTATCCACAGGGCCGCCGCCGAGAGGTCGTCCATCACGTCGACCCACCCGTCGCGCAGCGCCGCGTCCAGGAACACCCCGAAGAACGCGGGGTGGACGACGCGGCGGTGCGCCTCGTCAGGGAAGACCCAGCCGCTGACGGGGTCCTCCATGAAGGACTCCCCCAGCAGCAGGCTTATCGCGTCCCGCTCCTCCGGCCGGGCCCGCCGTATCTCCGCTACGGCGGTGGGGGTCGAGGGGGAAGCGGCGGTGGCGGTTCTCCGATGCACAGTCATGGTTCCTTCCGTACGGCGTACGACGCTCACGTCTGTCCGCGCCCGATCGTACGGAGGCACCTCCTCCACCCCTTCCTCCGCCCTCAGCGGATCCCCAGCTCCCGCAGCACCCGCCGCTGCCGCTCCTCCGGCCGCACGGGGAAGTAGAGGTAGCAGACGCCGCCGGAACCGCTCTTGACCTGCCCCTGGGCGTTGTGACGCTTGGTCCGGAGCCAGATGGTTTCGAACTGACGACGCTTGTAGACCCGCCGGACGGCCGCGTTCGACGGGCTCGCCGGGTCGTTGGCGATCACGTCCCCCCGCTGGGTGAAGCCGACGACGCACATCAGGTGGCCGGCGGTGCCGTACCCCGCCCCGTCGAGCTCGGAGGCGAGGAAGGACTGGGAGGTGATGACGGGGATCCGCGCGCGGATCAGCTTCTCGACGTCGCCGAGGGAGCGCAGCCGGGTGACCACTGCCTGCACGTCGCGGTACGTCGCCGCGTAGGCCGCGTTGAAGGGCCAGTTGCCGCACCCCTTGTACTGGTAGTCGTAGGTGAAGCGGGCGGCGTGGCAGACCTGGGGGTCGGCGTAGGCGGGGTCGACCCACGCGAGCTCCTCGGCGGTGGGCACGCGGCCCCAGTGTTCGAGGACCATCTGCGAGGAGGTCGGGCTGCACCACGCCTCCCCGCCGTTGTCGTACTCCGGGTACTGCCCCTTGTGGATCTCCTGCGAGTAGCGCGGCACGCGCAGTTCGTGTCCCGCGCCGGTCCCCGGGACGGAGGCGGGCACGGTGAAGCGGTCGGGGACGTCCGAGCCCATGACGCCGAGCCGCCACACGGTGGGCGTGAGGCGGCTCCCGGCCCTGCGGCAGAGCGTCAGGCGCAGTTCGTACGAGGCGATGCGCAGGCCCGAGGCCGGGTCGTCGACGGCGAGGGTGTCGGTGGAGACGTTGCTGCGGCCGTCGCCCTGGCCGTCGACGGAGGTGCGGCGGATGTCGCCCGGGCCGTCGCCGGCCGTCCAGCGGCCCATGACGTACCAGGGGGTCCGGGTGCGGTCGGTGTACGTGCCGCGCACCTCCGTCTGGATCCAGGTGCCGGCGGGCGCGTGGGCGTTCCAGGAGGCGATGACCTCGCTCGCCGGGGCGGGCGGGGTACGGACCGGTGCCGTCCAGGTGGCGTACTCCCACGAGGCCTTGGTGCCGGTGTGCGGGTCGGTGTACTCCAGCGTGCCCGCCGGCCGGTCGAGGACCAGGCCGTCGCGCCGCCCGGCGCGGATGCGGGTGCCGTCGGCGGTGCCCTGCCGCCAGTCGGCGGCCGTGGTCCAGGCGGAGTAGTCGACGGCTGCGCTCCCGGAGACGGAGGAAACGGGCGAGGAAGGGGAGGACGGCGAGGAAGAGGAGGAAGAGGAGGAGGAAGAGGAGGAAGAGAGGGCCACGGAGCCGGAGGATACGGATCCGGGCGGCCCCGAGGCCGCCCCGGTCGAGGCCGCCCGGGACAAGGACGTCCCTGACGAAGCCGCCCCGGACGAGGCCGGGAGGGACGCGGCCGCCGCGGCGCCCAGGGCGGCGGCGAGCACGGTACGGCGCGTGGCGGGTCTGCCGGGCATGCTGCTGGACATGGTGCTGGTCCCCCAGTCGTCTGCGGGTTGCGGATGGGGCGCACGCGGGATGCCGCGCGCCGGGGTGTGCCAGTGATTCCCCGTCCTGCGGCTCCCGATACCGGCAGGACGGGGGAAGCCGGGGGAAGCCAGGGGAAAGTCAGGGAAGGGGGCAGGGGGCGAGGGGGCAAGGGTGTCAACCTGCGGCCACCCCCTCCCACCATGGGGTGATCGGTTCGCGTCCCGCCTACGCTGGTCCGGTGAATGCTCCGCTCCGCAACGGCCCGGCCTCCTTCGACGACCTCGCCCCCTGGCTGCTGGCGCAGCCTCCGTCCCTCGGCCCGGTCCGCCTGGTGGCCGTCGACGGGCACGCGGGGTCCGGGAAGACCACCTTCAGCGGACGGCTCGCGGCGGCGCTCGGCGGAGCGCCCGTACTGCATCTGGACGACCTCGCGACGCACGAGGAGCTGTTCGAGTGGACCGGGCGGCTGAGCGAGCAGGTGCTCGCCCCCCTGGGCCGCGGCGGGACGGCGCGCTTCCGGGCGTACGACTGGGTGGCCCGGCGGTTCGCCGACGAGCGGGAGATCGGGCCGGAGCCGGTCGTCCTGGTGGAGGGCGTCGGGGCGGGTCGCCGCGCGCTGCGGCCCCATCTCGCGTGTCTGCTGTGGATGGAGTTGCCTCATGAGCACTCCTGGGAAAGGGGTCAACTCCGTGACGGCACGGAGCTGTCCGATTTCTGGGACGGCTGGATGCGGGCGGAGCGCGCGCACTTCGCCGCCGATCCGACGCGCCCGTACGCAGAACTGCTGATTCTTCAGTGCGGCGGGGGGTACGAGGTGCTGCCGGGGCCGCACAAAACGACCACAACCCCGCCCCGGCGTACCTGATCATCACGCTCCGTGATCGCCGCCCGGCGGTCCGCCGGATCTCGCCGTCCGATCCCCGCCGACTGCGCCAACTCCGCTTGACCGACGGGGCGTACAGGACTTACGTTCTCATTGTGCGGCCGATGGAGGCCGCCTGCGGACGCGAAGCCCCCGGTTGTTCCCCCGTGATCGGGGGCTTCGTACCACCCGCTATTCTCCTTTTGGGCTCTTTACCCCACCGACCCCCTCACCCTGGGTGACCATCCCCCGGAGCGGGCCGGTGGCGACCGGGGATCGCTTTTCCGCCGCGAAGGGCAGTGCGGCACCCTTCGGCCGGGGCCAACAGCGCAGGTACGATGCGACTCGGTGCACCTATCGGCGGGTGTGCCGGCACACACTGGTCAACTCCCGTCCACAGCACAGCGGTTCGGCAAGGCGCGCCTGGCACTCGCCGGGCAGCACGCTACGGGGGCACGGTTTGTGGGGGACGTGATGGATTTCGGCATGCAGGGCCCACCCGCCCCGGCCGATCTCGCCTGGCTGCGCGCCGTCGACGCCTACACCATGGGCGCGTACGCACAGGCCGAGGAGGAGTTCCGGGCGGCGGTCCGGGTGGACCCCGGCATGGCCGACGCATGGCTGGGCCTGCACGCGCTGCGTGCGGACACCACCACCGCGCTGCTGCGCATGTACCGCCACCGGGACCGCTTCGGCGAGCAGCGCACGCGCCACCGGCGCACCCTGAACTCCTGGTACTGGCTGGGCTGGTGGGTCCAGCCTGTCCTGGAGACCGGCCGCGACCTGCTGCTCGCGCACGCCTCGCACTGGCTCGACGGCCGGCACGTCGCCGAGCTGGACCGGGCGCTGGCCGGCTGCCCGCCCGTCGAGACCGACCCCCAGGCCCGCTTCCTGCACGCCTGCCGCGCCTACCTCGTCAAGGACTGGGAGCAGCTCGTCCGGCACACCGAGCCCCTGCTGGACGATCCCCTGCTCGGCATCGAGGCCGGGCTGTTCGGCGGCATGGCCCGGGTGCGCCTGGAGATGTTCGGCCAGGCCGAGCCGCTGCTGGCCGCGGCGCTGATGCGGTGTCGCAGCGAGCAGCCCCAGCGCAAGGAGCTGCGCTACTGGCTCGCGCGCGCCCACGAGGGCACCGGCCGCAGCGCCGCCGCGCTCCCCCTGTACCGGGCCGTGCACCGCGTCGACCCGTCCTTCATGGACACCTCGGCCCGGCTCACCGCCATCGCCGACGGCGACGGCCTCGACGACGGCCTGGGCCTCGCTCCGGTGCCGCTCGGCGGGCCCGGCGAGGAGCCGGCCGGACCGGTCCCGCCCGCCGCCCCGGCGAGCGAGGTCATCGCCTCCTGGAACGCCCACGC
>NZ_JBPQTS010000051.1:0-41426 GCF_051386455.1 Streptomyces sp. URMC 124 | reverse complement strand
GGGAGGCGCAGTGTGCGATTCCTGTCACCCGCTCTGAACGTCCTCCGGCCACACCTGTGTGGCCCGGCGGGACGGATCATGCGGGTGTAGCTCAGTAGTAGAGCGCCCTCTTTCCAAGAGGGAGGCGCAGTGTGCGATTCCTGTCACCCGCTCTGAACGTCCTCCGGCCACACCTGTGTGGCCCGGCGGGACGGATCATGCGGGTGTAGCTCAGTAGTAGAGCGCCCCCTTTCCAAGGGGGAGGCGCAGTGTGCGATTCCTGTCACCCGCTCTCATCACGTTACCGACCACTCCGGTGGATCAGGTAGAGTGATGTCTCGCGCCGCCCGGTGAGAGCCGGTCGGAGGCATGCGGACGTAGCTCAGTTGGTAGAGCACCACCTTGCCAAGGTGGATGTCGCGAGTTCGAGTCTCGTCGTCCGCTCAGTGAACGAAGGCCCCGGTCATCTCGACCGGGGCCTTCGTCGTGTTCCCGTTGCGCGGCCGCCGCGTTCCCCTCGCCGCGGCGCTCATGACATCCGTCATCCGAAGTCATGACAGGCCGCACTCACCCCGGGCCGGATCCGGCGGGAGGCTTGGGGCATGGATATCGGGGACAGTGTGATCGACGTCTCGGGGCTGCGCCGCCGCTACGGCCCGGCCGGGGACAAGGGCTTCGAAGCGGTGCGGGACGTCTCCTTCACCGTGGGGCGCGGCGAGTTGTTCGCCCTGCTGGGCACGAACGGTGCGGGCAAGACCTCCACGGTCGAGCTGCTGGAGGGCCTTGCGAAGCCCACGGCGGGCAAAGTGCGCGTGCTCGGCCACGATCCCTTCACGGAGCGCCGCGCCGTGCGTCCGCGGATCGGGGTGATGCTCCAGGAAGGCGGCTTCCCCTCCGACCTGACCGTCACGGAGACGGTCAGGATGTGGGCCGGCTGCACCACCGGCGCCCGTCCCATCGCGGAGGCTCTGGAGCTCGTCAGCCTCACCGGGCGCCGGGACGTCCGCATCAAGCAGCTCTCCGGCGGTGAGCGGCGGCGCCTCGACCTCGCGCTCGCCCTCCTCGGCCGCCCCGAAGTCCTCTTCCTCGACGAGCCGACGACCGGCCTCGACCCCGAGGCCCGGCACAACACCTGGGAGCTGGTGCGCCGGCTGCGCGGCGAAGGCACGACCGTGCTGCTCACCACGCACTATCTGGAGGAGGCCGAGGCCCTCTCCGACCGCCTGGCGATCATGCGTGAGGGCCGGATCGTCACCTCCGGCACCCCGGAGGCCGTGATCGGTTCCTATCCCGCGCGGATCCGCTTCGCGATGCCCGTGGGCTGGTTCGTGGGCGATCTGCCGCCGCTGGCCGAGCTCGGCGTCCTCCGGCACGAGGAGGAGCGGGGCCGCATAGAGCTGCAGACCCGGGAGTTGCAGCGGACGCTGACGGGCCTGCTGCTCTGGGCCCGGGACAAGGACATAGAGCTCGAAGGGCTGGACGCGCGGGCCGCCTCGCTGGAGGAGGCGTTCCTGGCGATAGCCGGCGCGGGCTCGGGGGAGCCCATAGCGTCCGCCGGCGCGGGCGCCGGTGCGGGTCTCGGTGTGGGTTCTGTTGCGGGGAGGAAGTCGTAATGGCGATGTCGATGTCGGTGCCGCGGATGCTGTCGCTGGGCCGAGCCGAGCTCACCCTGCTCGGGCGGAACAAGATGGCGCTCTATGTGGCCCTGCTGATGCCGGTCTTCATGGTGTGGGCGATGCGGCGGGCGATCGGCCAGTTCGATCTCGGCAAGGCCGGGATGTCGGTCAACGAGGTCGCCCTGACGGGGGCCTTCGGCTACATCCTGTTGTTCGCCGTCTACCAGCACCTGGTCAGTGCCTATGTGACCCGCCGCGAAGAGCTCGTGCTCAAGCGGCTGCGGACCGGCGAGACCAGCGATGCGGAGATCCTCACCGGGACCGCGCTGCCGGCGGTGGCCGTGGCGCTGGCGCAGTGCGTGCTGCTGGTCGTCGCGGGTGTGTCCTGGCTGGACCTGCGGGCGGTCGAGCGGCCCGATCTGATGGCGGTCGGGCTGCTGCTCGGCCTGGCGATGTCCATAGCCCTGGCCGCGGTGACCGCGTCCTGGGCCAAGACGGTGGAGAGCGCCCAGCTGGTGACCTCTCCGCTGATGCTGATCTCCGTGATGGGCTCGGGTCTCATGATCCCGCTGGAAGTCATGCCGGACACCGTGGCGAGCATCTGCGAGCTGCTGCCGCTGACCCCGGTGGTCCAGCTGGTGCGCGGCGGCTGGCTGGGCGGGATGGACGCCCACGACGCCATCGGGGCGATCATCACGGGCATCGCCTGGACGATAATCGCCGGGTACAGCACCCGGCGGTGGTTCCGCTGGGAACCGCGGCGCTGACCGCGGAAAGCAAGGCAAGGGGGGCGCGGGGTTCATGGGCCTGTTGACGCGAGTACGGGAATGGCGGGGCCGCAGCAGGGTCGCCAAGTTCGACAGCTATACGCGCTGGACGCTCTACGTCCTGCCCGTCGTCCTCCCCGGGTTCGGCACGGTCGGCGTGCTCGCGGACTCCGCTCTCACCCGGCCGTGGATCCTGACGCTGGGCGGGATCTTCACCGTGCAGGGCATCCTGGGAATCTCCATATTCCGCCGTGCCCTCGACCACTATTTGTGGAAGAAACCCGCACCCTGGTGGCCGCTGGGCATGCAGGCGCTGCTGTTCGTCGCGGCGATGGTCTGCATGGTGATCTCGTTCGGCACCTATGGCAACGAGTTCGCCTCCACAATCGGCCTGTTCCTGTGGAACGGCAGCCTGTCGGTCTTCGGCCCGTGGACCCTGCTGGTCCGCAAGATCCGCAGGTTCGTGTACTCGTGCGTCGGTGTAGCCCTGCTGCTGGGCATCGGCGTTCTGATACTGGGCGCCGGCTGGCAGGCCGCCCTCGCCCTGACGGGCTCGGTGCTCGGCCTCACCCTCTGGTGCGTGTACGTGGTGCGGCTGTCGGGCTGGATGCTGCACGTGATGTGGGAGCTGGAGACCGCGCGGGAAGCACAGGCGCGGCTGGCGGTGGCGGAGGAGCGGCTGCGCTTCGGCCGGGATCTGCACGACGTCCTCGGCCGGAACCTCGCGGTGATCGCGCTCAAGAGCGAGCTCGCCTGCCAGTTGGCCCGGCGGGGATCGGAGAAGGCCCTGACGGAGATGACCGAGGTCCAGCGCATCGCCCAGGAGTCGCAGCGCGAGGTCCGCGAGGTCGTGCGGGGCTACCGCGAGGCCGATCTGCACACCGAGCTGGTGGGTGCGCGGGGCGTCCTCTCCGCGGCCGACATCTCCTGCCGCATCGACGACACGGCGGGCAAGACGCTGCCGCCGCCGGTGCAGTCGGTCCTGGCCTGGGTGGTCCGGGAGGGCACCACCAATGTGCTGCGCCACGCGGACGCCCGGCGGTGTGCCGTGCGGCTGCGGGTCACCGCGGACACGAAGGCCGTTCTGATCATGGAGAACGACGGGGTGCGGGAGCCGGACGGCGATCCCGGGGACGGGAACGGCTCCGGGCTGGCGGGCCTGCGGGAGCGGCTCACGGTCCTGGGCGGCACGCTCACCTACGAGCGCGGGGACAAGGCGACGTTCCGGCTGACGGCGGAGGTGCCGCTGACCGGGGCGGGGGACGCGGCCGAGGCCTCGGACGGTGTCCGGGCCGCGGCTGCAGTGAACGGGGGGACGCCATGAGCGTCAACATCACGCCGATCAGGGTCATGCTCGCGGATGACGAGCATTTGATCCGTGGCGCCGTGGCGGCGCTCCTGGGCCTGGAGGAGGACCTCCAGGTCGTCGCGGAGGCGGCGTCGGGTCCGGAGGCACTGGTGATGGCCCGGGCGCACCGCCCGGACGTCGCGGTGCTCGACCTGCAGATGCCGGGGGCCGATGGTGTGGCGGTCGCCACATCCCTGCGGGCCGAACTGCCCTCCTGCCGGACCATGATCGTCACTGGTCACGGCCGTCCCGGGCATCTGAAGCGGGCGCTGGAGGTGGGCGTGCGGGCGTTCGTACCGAAGACCGTCTCGGCCCAGAAGCTCGCCGAGATCATCCGCACGGTGCACTCCGGAAGCCGTTACGTGGACCCCGAGTTGGCGGCCGATGCGATCAGCGTGGGCGACTCCCCGCTGACCGGCAGGGAGGCCGAGCTGCTCGAACTGGCCGAGGGCGGCGCGCCCATTGCGGAGATCGCGAAGCGGTCCTCGCTGACTCCGGGGACGGTCCGCAATTACCTCTCGGCGGCCGTCGCGAAGCTGGGCGCGGAGAACCGTCACGCGGCCGCGCGCATCGCACGCGCTCAGGGTTGGCTATAGTGGTTCTCGCACCGCACGGGAAACGCGCGGGGCAGGCGGACGTAGCTCAGTTGGTAGAGCACCACCTTGCCAAGGTGGATGTCGCGAGTTCGAGTCTCGTCGTCCGCTCCAGTACGAAGGCCCCGGTCATCACGACCGGGGCCTTCGGCGTTTCACCGGCAGGCGTTTCACGGGGTGTGCGGCTCGCCGGGCCGGGAGCCGGAGTGCGGGAAGCGCAGCCGGAAGAGGGCGCCGCCCGACGGGGCCCGCTCGGCGGTCAGCTCGGCGCCGTGGGCGCGCGCGATCTGGCGGGCCATGGCCAGGCCCAGCCCGGAGCCGGGGAGGGCGCGGGCCTGGCGCGAGCGGTAGAAGCGGTCGAAGACGTGCGGCAGGTCCTCGGCGGAGATCCCCGGGCCGTGGTCGCGCACGGTCAGGTCGAGCCCGCCGCCCGTGCGGGACAGGTGCACCTCGACCCGGCCGCCCGGCGGGCTGAACTTGGCCGCGTTGTCGAGCAGGTTGGACAGCAGCCGGGCGAGGCGGGCCGGGACGCCGGGGACGGTGACGCCCTCCGGGCCGGCCAGGTCCGCAGTGAAGACCGTGCCCGGCCAGTGCCCGCGGGCGTCGGCCACGCAGCGCTCCGCCAGCCGGTCCAGGCGGACTTCCTCGACGAACTGCTGCGGCTCCTCGTCGCGGGCCAGCTCGATGAGGTCGTTGACCAGGCCGGTGACCTCGCGGAGCTGACGGCCCAGTGCGCCGGCGGCCCGCTCGCGCTGGGCGGGGGTGAGCCGTTCGGCGCGGGCGAGGAGTTCGGCGTTGGTGCGCAGCGCGGTCAGCGGGGTGCGCAGTTCGTGGGAGGCGTCGGCGACGAGGCGGCGCTGGGCGGCGACGGCGTCCTCCAGTTCGCCGAGCATGGTGTTGAAGCTTGTGGCGAGGCTGGTGATCTCGTCGTCGCGGCGGGC
Source organism: Streptomyces sp. URMC 124 (assembly GCF_051386455.1). Taxonomy (NCBI): domain Bacteria; kingdom Bacillati; phylum Actinomycetota; class Actinomycetes; order Kitasatosporales; family Streptomycetaceae; genus Streptomyces; species Streptomyces sp. URMC 124. Next base: position 36,182 of record NZ_JBPQTS010000051.1, on the reverse strand, counting down.
CTCGTCGGGGGCGAGCTCGATGCGGTGGGCCGGGTCGCGGGTGGCGGCGATGTGTTCGGCCGTCGCCGTGAGCCGGGTCACGGGGCGCAGGGACGTCCGGGAGGCGAAGTAGCCGAGGCCCGCGGCGAGGAGGACACCGCCGGCGCCGGTGGCGGCCAGGAGCAGGCCGGCCTGCCGCACGCCCTTGTCGACGGTGTCGGAGCGGACGGCGACCTGCAGGGCGCGGTCGCCCTTGAGGGGGGTGGTGAGCATCCGCATGGCGTGGCCGTCGAGCGTGATGTTGCTGTAGTGCTCCCCGAGGGTGCCGGCCGCGACGCGGCGGGTGGCCCCCGTCACCGGCAGCACGAGGCCCTTCTGGCCGGGGGCGGCGGGGTCGGCGCGGACGGTCTGCGCGCAGGCGGGCGCGGCGAGCCAGGCGCACTCGCCGTACAGGACGCCCGCGGGCTGGTCGCGGCTCTGCTGGGCGATGAGGGTGGCCTGCTGCTTGATCTGCAGGTCGAGCTGGCGGACCAGTTCGTAGCGGATCACGACGTAGGCGGCGGCCAGGACGCCCAGGGCGACGACGGCCACGGCCACGGACGTCACGAGGGCGAGCCGGGCCCGCAGGGGCCTGCGGCCCAGGAGGCGGCTGCGCAGGGCCCTCACTGTGCCGCCAGGCGGTAGCCGACGCCGTGCACGGTGTGGACGAGCCGGGAGGCGCCGCCCGCCTCCAGCTTGCGCCGCAGGTAACCGATGTAGACGGCGAGGGAGTTCGAGTCCGGACCGAAGTCCGTGCCCCACACGCGCTCCTGGATCACCTCGCGCGGCAGGACCTGGCCCGGGTGCCGCAGCAGCACGTCCAGCAGGGCGAATTCGGTGCGGGTGAATTCGAGGGGGATGCCGCCGCGGTCGCCCGTACGGGTGTCCGGGTCGACCGTGAGGTCGGCGAAGGACAGCGTGCCGCCGTCGCTCTGCTCGGCCGGCTCCGCCGGAGCCGCGCGCCGCAGCAGGGCCCGCAGGCGGGCCAGGAGCTCGTCCAGGGCGAACGGTTTGACGAGGTAGTCGTCCGCCCCCGCGTCCAGGCCGGCGACGCGGTCGGAGACGGCGTCCCGGGCCGTGAGCACGAGGACGGGCGTGCGGTCGCCCAGAGCGCGCAGGCGGCGGCAGACTGCGAGCCCGTCCAGGACCGGCATGGCCAGGTCCAGCACGATGGCCCCTGGCGGGGTGGCGGCCACGGAGGAGAGTGCTTCCAGGCCGTCGGCCGCGGAGCGGACTTCGTAGCCCTCCATGCTCAGGGCGTCGACTACGGCTGCCCGTACGTCGGGGTCGTCGTCGACGACGAGAACGGCCGTCTCGGCCATGGCGCCTCCGGCTGGGTTCGGCACGATTGGGGTGCCCCCAGCTTGGCAGGGCTCTCTTAGAGGGCTCTTAGATCGGCGCCACCGCCGAATGCGTGGTCGGCCGCTGCGCGCGGGCCCCGCGGGCTCGGCCCCGCCGGGCACGTAGGGCGCGGCTGATCACCGTCGCGGCGGAAACAGACACCGAGCTGCACCCGGACACCCCGGCCGGACACAGCCGGTACGGCACCGCCGAGCGCGTAGACCGCGGCTGATCGCCATCGCGGCGGAAACAGACACCGAGCTGCACCCGGACACCCCGGCCGGACACAGCCGGTACGACACCGCCGAACGCGTAGACCGCGGCTGATCGCCCTCGCGGCGGACAGAAGCACCGGGCTGCGCCCAGGCACCCTGATGGGGTGGCGAAAGGGGCGGGCGCCGGGTCCTTGATCCGCCGCCGTGGCGGTCAGCCCCTGACGGGCTGCCCGGCGGTGCCGAGCTTGCCCGGACCGTTGTGCGGCCCGAAGGGCACCGGCGCCGCCTCGCCCCGTGGAGCGGGGGTTTGCGACGGCGGCCCCGGGCGTCAGTTTCGGGGGCGGGTCAGGACCACTTGGTGCCGGTGAGGCGCTCGTAGGCTTCCACGTACTTCTCGCGCGTGCGCTCCACCACGTCCTGCGGGAGCTCCGGCGGGGGCTGCTCGCCGTGGCGGTCCCAGCCGGAGGCCGGGGACGTGAGCCAGTCGCGGACGTACTGCTTGTCGAAGGACGGCTGCGCACGCCCCGGCTCCCAGCTCTCCGCGGGCCAGAAGCGGGACGAGTCCGGGGTGAGCACCTCGTCGGCGAGGACGAGCTCGTCGCCCGCGTAGCCGAACTCGAACTTGGTGTCGGCGAGGAGGATGCCCCGGTCGCGGGCGATGTCACGGGCCCGGCTGTAGACGGCGAGGGTCGTCTGCCGGAGCATGGCGGCGGTCTCCGCGCCCACCTGCCGGGCCACTTCCTCGTACGACACGTTCTCGTCGTGCTCGCCGACGGCCGCCTTCGTGGCGGGGGTGAAGATCGGGGAGGGCAGCTCGGAGCCGTCGGCGAGGCCCTCGGGGAGGGCGAGCCCGCACACGGTGCGCGTCTGCTGGTACTCGGCGAGGCCGGAGCCGGTCAGGTAGCCGCGGGCCACGCACTCCACGGGCACCATGTCCAGCGCGCGGCAGATCATGGTGCGGCCCTCCCAGTCGGCGGGGGCGCCGGCGGGCAGGTCCGTGGAGATGACGTGGTTGGGGACCAGGTCGGTGAGGCGGTCGAACCACCACAGGGACAGCTGGGTGAGGACCCGCCCCTTGTCGGGGATCGGGGAGGGCAGCACCCAGTCGTAGGCCGACATGCGGTCGGTGGCGACCATGACCAGATTGCCGTCCGGGTCGCGGTAGAGGTCGCGGACCTTGCCGGTGTGCAGATGCACCAGCCCGGGCACCTCGATCGGCTCGGGCTTCTCTACGAATCCGGACACGCGTCCTCCTGGTGGTTTGTCCAAGCACCACGATTCTGCCGTACGCCCGTGCGCGCGCCCCGGCGAGGGTCAGCAGCGCTTGCAGATCCGGTCGAGGAGGTTGGCCGTGGCCCGCTGGATCCGGGCGTCGGTGTGGCCCGGCCGGTCGAGGGCGGGCGACCAGGCGAAGGTGCCCGCCGCGAAGACCAGGGCGCCGCTCGGGGCGCGGTAGAGGGACGTCTCCTGGTGGCGCTTGTTGCCCTCGCCGTCCAGGTACGGCGAGTGGGCCAGCAGGATGCGGCGGGTGTGCTCGGGCAGGGCCGTTCGGGGGTAGTAGCGATCGGCCTCGCCGGCGACGAGGCCGGGCAGCTCGTCGCCCTCGCCGGCGCCGGTGGCGTCCCACAGCCAGTGGTCGGCGTTGCGCACGACCATGGGGGCGGGCTCGGGCACCCGGCCCGCGTACTGGATGCCCAGCAGCTGCTGCTCGGCGGGCGTGACGTCGCGCCAGAGCGCGGAGCGGCCGGGGCCGCGGTGTTTCCGGCAGGTCATGAGGTGGTCGGGGCCGGCGGGCGAGGGGGCGAGGTCCACCTGCCAGTACATGGTGTTGGCCGAGAGGAAGACCAGGGACGTGCCGGAGTCGCGGGCCAGCTCGGCGGAGCGGCGCATGGCCGGGGACCAGTACTCGTCGTGGCCGGGGAAGACCAGGCCGCGGTAGCGGGAGGGGTCGACGCGGCCCGCGTGGAGGTCGCGCGTGTCGGCGTAGGCGAGGTCGTAGCCGTAGCGCTCGGCCCAGCGGATGAAGTCGTAGGCGTGGCCGACGTGCAGCGGCAGCCCGGCGCCCGCGAAGGGGCGGTCGAAGGAGACGGTGGTCGCCGCGCCCTCCTCGCCCAGCAGGCGGCCCTCCTCGTCCCAGGCGTGGTAGAGGCTCGCGCCGGTGCGGCCGTCCTCGGGGTAGAGGTTGTAGGCCTGCCAGGTGATGTCGGGCAGGACGAGGAGGAGGTCCGCCGGGTGGGTGTCGCGGACCAGGAAGGGGATGTGGCTGCGGTAGCCGTCGGCGGTGGTCAGGACGGCCACGTAGGCGCCCAGGCTCCAGTAGCTGGGGATCTGCAGGCGCCAGGAGAGCCACCAGTGGTGGCAGGAGACCGTGCGGTCGACGGTGAGGGGCGCCGGCTGGACGATGCCGGACAGCCGCGGGCTGGTGGTGATCTTCGAGGCGCCGTCGCCCGCGTAGTGGCCGATGCGGTAGACGTCCACACCGAACTGCTGCGGCGGGTCCACGGTGATGCGGAAGTCTATGGCTTCGCCGGGGGCGACCGCGCTGTTGGAGGCGAAGCCCTTGATCTGCAGGTGGACGTCGTCGGCGGTGCGCGGGCTGCCGCTGCGGGGGGCGGGGATGCGGGCGCCCCCGCCGGATCTGCTCCGGCCCGAGCCCCCTCCGCCGCCACGCTCCGGGACGGGGTGCACGTACCAGGGGATGATCTGGCCCGTGTCGTCGAAATAGTGCTCGCTGCCGCGCAGCCAGGGCAGCGGGCCCTGGCCGAAGGGATCGGACACGGCGTGCGCGAGTGCCCCCGACTCCCAGCGGCGGATCTGGTCCATCCCCATGGCGTGCTCCCTCCCCTACGTCCCCCGACGCCTGCCGATTCCGTCTGTCCGGGTGTGGCTCACTGCAGTCACTGGCGCACGGCAGCACCCAGCACATCACATAAAGCGCCCGTCTCGTCACTGCTCGTCGCGAAATTCCCCGGTAAGTGACAGGGCGAAGGATCACCGAACGTCACGGGGCTCACACCAGGCGGACGGGCTTTTCGGGGCGGATCCCGACCTCGCCGAGCCAGGCGCGCAGCGGCGTGTCGTCCCCGTCCTCGATCAGGCTGAGGACGGTGGGGGCCAGGCCGGGGCGGCGGGCGCCACCGACCAGCAGGGCGGGGCCGTCGAGCCAGTCCAGCCCGGGGGCGGCTCCGGCGGTGTCCACGGCGGCGCAGCAGACCATGGCGGTGATGTGGTCGGCGAGCAGCTCCCGGGCGCTGCGGGGCGGCTGCAGCGGGAAGAGGGGCGCCAGGCCGTCCACCCAGGGGTCGGCCGCCGTGCCGGGCGGCGTGCCGTAGGCACTCTGCTTCGCGGCGAGCCTGCGCTCCTCCTGGGCAGCCTCGCGGGCCACCTCGGCGCCGAGCCGGGCCCCCAGCTCCTCCGCGATGCCCTCGGCCGTGGGGCCGGCGAGGCGGTCCAGGACGCGGGCCACGGTGGGCGCGGCGGCCATGCCGGCCGGGGGCGAGGGGACGGGGGTGAGGGCGGGCAGGGCGTCCAGGACGTCGAGGACGCGGTGGAGGCGGGCGGCCTCCAGCCGCCACTTGCGGTCCACGACCTCCTCCGGATACCGGCTCCAGGCCACCGGCGACCAGTCGGGGCCGGCCTCGGCCGGGCCGCCGTGGAAGAGGCGCGCCGCCAGCAGGGAGGCGGCCTCGTCGATCGCGCCGGGCTCCTCCAGCAGATCGCAGGCCGGGCGCTCGCCCAGGCGGGAGGCGAAGCCTTCCGCGAGGCGGTCGCGGCGGGAGAGCTCGGTGAGCGCGGAGACGACGCCGGCATCGAGCCGGGAGGGCCAGCGGCCCATCCGCCAGGCCGGCAGCGCGACCCTGTTCAGCAGCCGGTCCCAGCCGGCGTAGGCGAGGCCCACCTGCTCCTGGGCAACGATCCTCAGGCCGTAGTCCACGCTCTGGGCGCGCTCCGAGGAGGCCGCCGCGACCCCCCGCTCCATCTCGGCGGCGTGCGCCCGGCAGGAGCGCAGCAGCAGCCGGGCGGCACCGCCGACGAACGCCAGGGCGGGCCGGCCCGCCGCGACCGCCACGGCGGCGTCCAGCCCGCGGACGAAGCGACGGGCGGCGGCTATGTCGGGGTGGGCGGCGGGGCCCGTGCCCGCGACGACGGGCGCCAGCAGGGCCCGCAGCTCGGGGACGCGCATCCACCACAGGAACGGCGAGCCGATCACCAGCACCGGCGCGGCCGCGGCGCGCCGCGGCCGGCGGAAGAGGGCGCGGCGGGCGCGCGGCGGGCCGTTCGCCGCGCAGTGCGCGGGGTGGGTGCGGTCCTCCAGCCAGCTGTCGCAGTCGGGGGTGAGGGCCATGGCCGAGGGGGCCGGGACCTCCAGGCGCTCGGCGAGGTCACGGACCAGCCGGTAGAGGTCGGGCGCCTTCTCCTCGGGGATGGGGACCGTGGGGCTCAGGGCGGGCCTGGCCCGGGCGACCACGGCGGCGACGGCCGCCGTCAGGGCCAGGGTGAGGACCGCGGCGCCGAGGACCGCCCAGCGGGCGGTGGACCAGGCGCCGCCGTCCGGGATGCGGCCCATGGCGATGCCGGCCGCCAGGACGGTGGCGGCTGCCGCGGGCAGCAGGGCGACGGCCAGCGCCGCGCTGCGGATGCGCAGCACCGCGAGGGCTTGGGCGCGTGCGACCAGCACGCCTGCTTCCGGACCTGCCACGAGACCGATCACCCCCTGTTGCCAGTTTGTGCTCCGTCGGAACCTCGGACCGAGCAGTGCGACAGCGGACGCAACGCCGGGGGCGTTGCTCTCCCCCCACTGTGGCACCGGCCTCTGACATCGCAATGCCGGTGGGCCACTCGCCTGATGCCCGCCCGGTGCCGGGCACGTCCGCCCGGCACCTCGCTTGCGCCGCACCCTAGTTGGGGGTGGTGCGCGCGTCAGCTAGTTGGCCAACCGGTCACTCGATGGAATGGCTTTGGTCAAAGCCGGGGCCTTTGCGGGGCGGGCTCGACGTATAGGAACTCCCTACGAAGCCTCCGCCGCCCGGGCGGCGATGTCGGTGCGGTGGTGCGAGCCGGACAGCCGGACGCGGGAAACCGCCTCGTACGCGCGCGTGCGGGCCGTTGCGAGGTCCGGGCCCGTGGCCGTCACCGACAGGACGCGGCCGCCCGCGCTGACGACGCGGCCCTCCGCGTCGTGCGCCGTGCCCGCGTGCAGGACGTAGGCGTCGTCGAGCTCCGCGGCGTCCGCCAGGCCCTCGATGACGTCACCCGTGCGCGGGGTGCCGGGGTAGTTGTGCGAGGCGACGACGACCGTGACGGCCGCGCCGTCGCTCCAGCGCAGCGGCGGCAGGGACGCGAGCGTGCCCGTGGCGGCGGCGTGCAGCAGGCCCGCCAGGGGGGTCTTCAGACGGGCGAGGACGACCTGCGTCTCGGGGTCCCCGAAGCGGGCGTTGAACTCGATCACGCGGACGCCGCGCGAGGTGATCGCGAGCCCGGCGTAGAGCAGGCCGGAGAACGGCGTGCCGCGGCGGCGCAGCTCGTCGACGGTGGGCTGCAGGACCGTGCGCAGGACCTCGTCCACCAGCTTGGGGTCGGCCCAGGGCAGCGGGGAGTACGCGCCCATGCCGCCGGTGTTCGGCCCCTCGTCGCCGTCGAGGGCACGCTTGAAGTCCTGGGCGGGCTGGAGGGGGACGACCGTCTCGCCGTCGGTGACGGCGAAGAGGGAGACCTCGGGGCCGTCCAGGAACTCCTCGATCACGACGCGGCCGCAGGCCAGCGCGTGCTCGCGGGCGGCGGCGAGGTCGCCGGTGACCACGACGCCCTTGCCGGCGGCCAGGCCGTCGTCCTTGACGACGTACGGCGCGCCGAAGGCGTCGAGCGCGGCGTCGATCTCCTCGGGCGTGGTGCACACGTAGGCGCGGGCCGTGGGGACGCCGGCCGCGGCCATGACGTCCTTGGCGAACGCCTTGGAGCCCTCCAGCTCCGCGGCCCGCGCCGAGGGCCCGAAGACGGCGAAGCCCCGCTCGCGCAGGGCGTCGGCGACACCTGCGACCAGCGGGGCCTCGGGGCCGACGACCACCAGGTCCGCGCCCAGGGACGCGGCGAGGTCGGAGACGGCCCGGCCGTCGAGGGCGTCCACCTGGTGCACCTCGGCGACCTCGGCGATCCCGGCATTGCCGGGGGCGCAGTGCAGCGCGGTGACGTCGGGATCGAGGGACAGAGAGCGGCACAGGGCGTGTTCGCGGGCGCCGCCGCCGATGACGAGGACCTTCACACCGGTCACCCTATTGCCTCGTCGACTGATCGCTTTCCAGGGTCGGTATGACGACTCACGGAAACGTCACTGCAGCGGCCCCGTACGGCCGCGGGACGGGCGGAGGGCGACGGGTCCACCCCCGTCGCCCACTCTTTCGGGTGATGCCGAACCGCGGCTTATACCGGATTCGTCTGCGCTTACGGGCGGAAAAGCAGCGATCTTGTCTCCAAGACCGACCGTTCGGCGGTAGGAAGGGGGCTCGCGATCCGCATGCGGCAGAGGGAGTGCACGGGTGAGCCAGCCGGAGATGCAGCCCGAAGGGCTCCCCCGCGAGCAGAGTGGGAGGCACCGTGGCGACCTGCGCGGCCGCACCTTCCCGCTCGGCGACTGGGGGGAACCGGCGGAGCGTCTCGATGAGCTGTACCGCTGGGTGGAGAACGGTGCCCTGTACCTGGTCGACTGGTATCTGGCCGACCGGGCCTGGAAACGCCGGTGGGCGCGCGCGCTGCGCATCGGCGCCGCGGCCTGCGCGGTGGTGGGCTCGGCCCTGCCGCTGCTCCAGCTGACGAACGTCGTCCGCACCGGCTGCGCCTGGGGCTTCCTGGTGCTGCTCGGTTCGGTGGCCTGTGTCGCCTGTGACCGCTACTTCGGCCTGACGTCGGGCTGGATGCGGGCCGTGGCCACGGCGCAGGCCGTGCAGCGCCGGCTGGAGGCGCTGCAGTTCGACTGGGCCTCGGAGTGCGTCCGCGAGGTGCTCGGTCCGACCGAGGGCACGGCCAGCGAGGCGGCCGAGCGCTGCCTGAGCGTGCTGCGCCGCTTCTCGGAGGACGTCTCCGAGCTCGTACGGGCGGAGACGGCCGACTGGATGGTGGAGTTCCGGGCGGGGCCGACTCCGCTGCTCACGCAGTCGCTGGTGTCCTGGGGCCCGCGGGGCGAGGGCGGCGGCCCGCTGCCGCGCTTCCCGCTCCCGCCGGGGACCCGGCCGAACATGCCGCGGCAGCGGCCGCCGGAGTCCCCGCGCTGAATCCGCTCCGTCCGGCGCGGGGCTCCGGAGCCGCCTCAGCTGAAGACGATCATCGACCCCTGCCCCAGGCTGCGCGTCGCCGCGGCGTGCAGTCCCAGCCACACGTGCCGCTCCCGGGCGAACGGGCTGTCGTCCTGCGGACCGGGTGCCGCCCGCTCCTCCAGCCCCGTGGGCCGCTCCGGGGCGGCCGGTGCGGCGGGCGGGTTGGCCGGGTCGATGCCCAGTGCCGGTGCCACGGCGTGCAGTTCGCGCAGCAGCCCCTGACTGGAGCCCAAGGGGCCGCCACCCTCCAGCAGTTCGTCGTTGGTCAGCGGGTGCGCGAAGTCCACCGGGACGTACGCTCCGGCGTGGTCGTAGTGCCACACCAGGTGCGACTGCTGCGCCGTCGTCTCGAACATCTCCAGCAACTGCTCGTAGTCACCCCCCAGTTCGTCCACGGGCGTGACGGCGAGGCCGCACAGGTTCAGCAGGTGGGCGCGGCGCAGGAAGTGCAGCGCGTCGTAGTCGAAGCCCGCTACGGGCGCCACGTCCCCCGAAAGTCCCGGCATGTAGCCGAAGACGGGGACGGGCGGCAGTCCGGCCTCGCCGAGCGCCTTGTCGTACGCGGCGATCTCCTCGGCGAAGGGGTTGTCGGGGCTGTGGCACAGCACGTCGACGAGGGGGACCAGCCAGAGGTCACAGGCCACGTGAACTCACTCTCGTTCGCGACGGCGCAACGGCCTCCCGTGCGCACGGGCGCCCCGGCTACCTGAGACCTGCCCGCTCACGCACACCGGCCGTCGATGCGATGGTCGAGCCAGCGTAGTGCCGCCGGGCCGGTTGTCATACCGGGCGGGAGGCCTCGATCAGCGCCAGGGAGTGCTGGTTGTACGCGGTGATGATGCGCTCGGCCTCCGCGGCGTTCTGCTGGGCCACGGCCTCGACCAGTTCGCCGTGGCCGTGCCACAGGCGCCCGCGGAGCGAGGGCATCCGGCGCAGCAGCGGGACGGTGAAGACCCAGCCCTGCACCCGGACCGTATTGAGGAAGTCGGATATGTACGGGTTCCCCACGATTCCGGAGAGCTCCCGCCAGAACCGGAGGTCGTAGCCGATGAGGATGTCCAGGTCGCCCGCGGCGGCGGCCCGCGAGGCCTCCTCGGCTCGGCGCCGCACGGAGGCCAGCGCGGCGGGGGTGACGCCGCGCAGCGCGTGGTCGGGCGAGCGGCGGAAGATGCCCTCGACGATCAGGGAGCGCGCCTCGACCATGTCGCGGAAGTCGGCGTAGGTGAATTCGCGCACGCGGTAGCCCTTGTGCATCTCCACGTGGAGCAGGCCCTGGGCGCACAGGTCGAGCAGCGCCTCGCGCACGGGGGTGGCCGAGACGCCGTACTGCTCGGCGATCTCCTTGACCGTGAACTGACGACCGGAGGGGAGCCGCCCCGCTATGACCTCGTCGCGCAAGGCATCGGCGATCTGCTCGCGCAGCGTCGTGCGTCTGACAGCCTCGCTGCCCGGCATCGTTCTCCGTCTCCCCTTCCCTGACCGCGCGCCATGTGCGGACGGCCTCGCAGAGGATATGCGAGGGCCGTCCCGGGCAATATGGCCGTGCGCACAGGAACGGGGCACGGTACCCCATGGGGTTTGTGCCGGTACCAGTGGGCCTGGGTGGGGCGGAGGGGGATTCCGTGGCTTTCGGCCGCCTCGGCGGCCCCGGAACCCCGGAAAGTCCGGGGCTCCGGCCGCCTCAGACCGTGAAGCCGTCGGCCACCGTCAGCGCCTCGTCCAGGATCGCGAGGCCCTCCTTGGCCTCCTCCTCGGTGACGGTGCACGGCGGCACGACGTGGGTGCGGTTCATGTTCACGAACGGCCACAGGCCCGACTTCTTGCAGGCCGCCGCGAAGGCGCCCATGGGGGCGTTGGCCTCGCCGGCCGCGTTGTACGGCACCAGCGGCTCGCGCGTGGCCCGGTCCTTGACCAGCTCCACGGCCCAGAAGACGCCCATGCCGCGCACCTCGCCGACGCTCGGGTGGCGCTCGGCCAGCTCCCGCAGGCCGGGCCCGAGGACCTGCTCGCCGATCCGGGCCGCGTTCTCCACGATGCCCTCCTCGGCCATCGCGTTGATCGTCGCCACGGCGGAGGCGCAGGCGAGCGGGTGCCCGGAGTAGGTGAGCCCGCCGGGGTAGGGCCGCTCGTCGAACGTCGCGGCGATCTCCGCGGAGATCGCGACACCGCCCAGCGGCACGTAGCCGGAGTTGACGCCCTTGGCGAAGGTCAGCAGATCGGGGGTGACGCCGAAGTGGTCGGCGGCGAACCAGCGGCCCGTGCGCCCGAAGCCCGCCATGACCTCGTCGAGGACGAACACGATCCCGTAGCGGTCGCAGAGCTCGCGGACGCCCGCGAGGTAGCCGGGCGGCGGGACCATGATCCCGGCCGTGCCGGGCACGGTCTCCAGGATGATCGCGGCGATGGTGGCCGGACCCTCGAAGACGATCGTGTCCTCCAGGTGGGCCAGCGCGCGCTCGCACTCCTGCTGCTCGCTGCCGGAGTGGAACGGCGAGCGGTAGAGGAACGGCGCCCAGAAGTGCACCACGCCGGCGGAGGCGGTGTCGGAGGGCCAGCGGCGCGGGTCGCCGGTGAGGTTGATCGCGGCGGCGGTGGCGCCGTGGTACGAGCGGTAGGCGCTGAGCACCTTGGGCCGGCCGGTGTGCAGGCGGGCCATCCGGACGGCGTTCTCGACGGCCTCGGCGCCGCCGTTGGTGAAGAAGATCTTGTCGAGGTCGCCGGGGGTGCGTTCGGCGACCAGGCGGGCGGCCTCGGAGCGCACGTCCACCGCGAAGCCCGGGGCGATCGTGCACATCCGCGCCGCCTGCTCCTGGATCGCGGCGACGACCTTGGGGTGCTGGTGCCCGATGTTGGTGTTGACCAGCTGGCAGGAGAAGTCCAGGTAGCGGTTGCCGTCGTAGTCCCAGAAGTAGGAGCCTTCGGCGCCCGCCACGGCCAGCGGGTCGATGAGGCCCTGCGCGGACCAGGAGTGGAAGACGTGCGCCCGGTCGGCGGCCTTGACTGCGGCGCCGGCTGCGGGATCGGCGGTGGGGTGCTGCGTGCTCACGGTCGTTACCTCGGATCGGTCCGGGAGGTGCCCCTGCGGTGGACAACCGCCAGCGTAAGCAGGCCCGGTCCGGCCCGACACCGGCACTGTGTATGGCTCTTGCCACGCCCGCCGACACACTGCCGGGCGGCCCGCCACGCCGCGGCGACCAGGGAAGTGCGCGAATACCGCGAATGGTACGAGCCGCATGCTACGGTCATTTTCCGTTGCAGTTATGGACCCATTCATATGCGCGCCTGAAGGTCTGCGACCTTCAGGCGCCGTCGTGTTTTACGGGCCGGCGGTCCGAAGGGCCTTACCGCGACGTGTAATTCCGCGGTGCCCGGGAATTCCGGCACCGCCGCCATCGAGGAGATCATCTTGGCTACGGGCATCGTGAAGTGGTTCAACTCGGAGAAGGGATTCGGGTTCATCGCCCAGGACGGGGGCGGCGCCGACGTCTTCGCGCACTACTCGAACATCGCAACTCAGGGCTTCCGGGAACTGCAGGAGGGTCAGAAGGTCACCTTCGACGTGACCCAGGGCCAGAAGGGCCCCCAGGCGGAGAACATCATTCCGGCCTGACCCTCCCCCAGCCACCGCCCGGGCGCCGGGCAGTGCGGACCGGGGCCACGTACTTTCCGAGTGCGGGGTCCCGGTTCTTTGCGCTCCCGCTATTCTCCGCAAGGAAACACGGGGGACACGGAGGACCTGCACATGGACAGCCTGAGGCCAGAGGATCCACGCACGCTCGGCGCGTACCGGCTGCTCGGACGCCTCGGCGCCGGCGGCATGGGCCGGGTCTACCTGGCCCGCTCCGACCGGGGCCGCACCGTCGCGGTCAAGCTCGTCCACCCCGAGCTGGCCGGCCAGGAGGAGTTCCGGCGGCGCTTCCGGCAGGAGGTGCACAGCGCCCGCCAGGTCGGCGGGGAGTGGACGGCCTCCGTCCTCGACGCGGACACCGAGGCCGGGACCCCCTGGGTCGCCACCGGCTACATCGCGGGCCCCTCCCTGCGCCAGGTCGTCGACCGGGACTTCGGGCCCCTGCCCGAGCGCTCCGTGCGCATCCTCGGCGCCGGCCTCGCGCGCGCCCTGCAGGCCGTCCACGCCGCGGGCATCGTCCACCGCGACCTCAAGCCGTCCAACGTGCTGATCACCCTCGACGGCCCGCGCGTCATCGACTTCGGCATCGCCCGCGCCCTGGAGACCGTCACCGACGGCGACGGGCTCACCCGCACCGGCGCGACCGTCGGCTCCCCCGGCTTCATGTCGCCCGAGCAGGTGCGCGGCGGCCGGATCACGCCCGCCAGCGACGTCTTCTGCCTCGGCTCCGTGCTGGCCTACGCGGCCACCGGCCGGATGCCGTTCGGCACGGCCGACAGCGGCGTCCACGCCCTCATGTTCCGCATCGCGGAGGAGGAGCCGGACCTGACCGGCGTGCCGGACGGGCTGCGCCCGCTGATCACGTCGTTCCTCGCGAAGGACCCGCAGGAGCGGCCCACGCCCGCGCAGGTCCTGGAGGTCACCGGCGTCGAGGAACTCCTCGGCGACCTGCGGTCCGCCGACCCCTGGCTGCCCGCCGGGCTCGTCGCCCAGCTCGGGCGGCACGCCGTGCAGCTGCTAAACGTGGAGGAGCCCGCGCGGTCCCCGCAGGGCGAGGAGCCCGGGCACGCGCCCACGGCGATATCCCCGGCGGGCGCACCGGCCCTGCCGCCCGCGCGGCAGGACCCGCCGACCGTCACCGCCGGCAGCCCGCCGCCCCCGCCCGGACAGCCCGCTCAGCCCCTGCCGCCGGTCGCGCCGCTGCCCGCGCCCGCCCCGTACGGCTATCCGCAGCCGCAGCCGCACCCGTACGGCCACGGTCACGCTCCCGGGCACGCTGCGGGCCACTACGACTCGGGCACCTACGTCGCCGGGCCCGTCCCCTACGGTCCGCCCGCTCCGCGCCGCTCGCGCACTCCCGTCATCCTGGCCGCCGTGGTGGCCGCCGGCCTGATCGCCGGAGGGGGCGTGGTCTTCCTCCTCAAGCAGCAGGAGTCCGCGAAGAACAACGCCCACAGCAGCGGTCCCGTGCAGTCCTCCGCTCCCGGAACGAGCGCGCCGCCCACCGCCCCCTCCACGGGCGGCGCCACGCCCGCGCCCGCCACCAGCCCGGCCACGGGCGACGACAGCGCCGGCGCCGGAACGGGCCCCCAGGCGTTCGCGGGCACCTGGCAGTCCACCTTCGGCAGCGGTGCGCGCACCAACAGCCGGACCATCACCATCTCGCGGGGCACCGTCGTCACCGTCACCATCCAGGGCAGCGGCACCCTCGACGACGGCACCTCCTACACCTGCCAGTGGAGCGCGACCGCGACCGGCGGCGGCACCGGCGGGTCCCCCCTGCGCGTCGGCCCGTCGAGCGTCACCCGGGCCAACCCCGCCTCGGCCTGCCAGCCCGGCTCGGCCTCCGACCTGGTGCTGCTGCCGGACGGCGGGATGCGGCGCGACTTCGTGGACTCGGGCACGAAAGACGCGTCATTGGTCTACCGGAAGACCGGCTGATACCCGAAGATCACCTGAACACGACGACGCCCCGGTGGTTGTGAACCACCGGGGCGACGTGCACGCGCGCGTGCTGCTCCCCCGGGAGGCGCCCCGGGGAAGCGGACGAGCTACGAAAGGAACGAGTTGATCTCGATCGTCTCGTCACGGCCCGGGCCGACGCCGATCGCGGAGATCGGGGCGCCCGACATCTCCTCGAGCGCCTTCACGTACGCCTGGGCGTTCTTCGGCAGCTCCGAGAAGGTCTTGGCCTTGGAGATGTCCTCGGTCCAGCCCGGCAGCATCTCGTAGATCGGCTTCGCGTGGTGGAAGTCGCTCTGGCTGTAGGGCAGCTCCTCGACGCGCTTGCCGTCGATCTCGTAGGCGACGCAGACCGGGATCTGCTCCCAGCCGGTGAGCACGTCGAGCTTGGTGAGGAAGAAGTCCGTCAGGCCGTTGACGCGGGTGGCGTAGCGGGCGATGACGGCGTCGAACCAGCCGCAGCGGCGGTCGCGGCCGGTGGTCACACCGCGCTCGCCGCCGATGGTGCGCAGCGCCTCGCCGTCCTTGTCGAACAGCTCGGTCGGGAACGGACCGGCGCCGACGCGCGTGGTGTAGGCCTTCAGGATGCCGATCACGCGGTTGATCTTCGTCGGGCCCACGCCCGCACCCGTGCAGGCGCCGCCCGCGGTCGGGTTGGAGGAGGTGACGAAGGGGTACGTGCCGTGGTCGACGTCGAGCAGCGTGCCCTGGCCGCCCTCGAAGAGGACGACCTTGCCCTCGTCGATGGCGTTGTTCAGGATCAGCGTCGTGTCGGCGACGTAGGGCTTGATCTGCTCGGCGTAGGCCAGCAGCTCGTCGACGATCTTGGCGGCGTCGATCGCGCGGCGGTTGTAGAGCTTCGCCAGGATCTGGTTCTTGAAGTCGAGGGCAGCCTCGACCTTCTGCTCCAGGATCGACTCGTCGTAGAGGTCCTGGACGCGGATGCCCACGCGGTTGATCTTGTCCGCGTAGGTCGGGCCGATACCGCGGCCGGTGGTGCCGATCTTCCGCTTGCCGAGGAAGCGTTCCGTCACCTTGTCGACCGTCGTGTGGTACGGCGTGATCAGGTGAGCGTTACCGCTGAGCAGCAGCTTGGACGTGTCGACGCCGCGCTCGTTCAGCCCGCTCAGCTCGGAGAGCAGGACCGCCGGGTCGACGACCACACCGTTGCCGATGACCGGGGTGCACCCCGGCGAGAGGATCCCGGAAGGGAGGAGGTGCAGTGCGTATTTCTGGTCGCCGACGACCACCGTGTGGCCGGCGTTGTTGCCACCTTGGTAGCGCACCACATAGTCCACGGATCCACCGAGGAGGTCGGTGGCCTTTCCCTTGCCCTCGTCACCCCACTGAGCACCGAGCAGCACAAGTGCGGGCACAGGCGTACACCCCTTCCGGGCGGGGCATGTCCAACGTGCGTGGTGGTGTCACCCCGCTTGCTCAAGGCGTACACCACCGCTAGAGCCGTCGAACCGGTGCCCCGGATAGACGAAGCCCCTGGCGCAACAGCGACAGGGGCTCTTGCACCGAGAGATTACCGAATATTTCGCTCGGGGGACGAACAGAAAGACCCAGGGCCCCGGGTCGCGACCGGGGGCCCTGGGGTCGTGCCCCCGGAAAAACAGCACCTGAGGAAGGACCGAGGTGTCGGCTCCAGACCCCAGCGAGCAGGCTCTGCTCGTGGTCATCGACCCGGTCGCACGCCGCGTGGACGGCGAGTCCGTACGGATCGCGAGGGACGTGCTCCGCGGCGGCGCAGCGACCAAGATCTGTCTGCCGGACGGGCCCGAGGAGGTCGAGCGCGCCCTGGCCCGGCGCGGCCGGCGGCGGCCGGTCGTCATCGGCGACGACAGCGCCCTGCTGCACGTGGTGAACGTCCTGCACCGCCGCCGCGAGCTGGGCGACATACCGGTGTCCTTCGTCCCCGTGGGGCCCCTGCCGGCCGTCTCGCTGGCTCGTACGCTCGGGGTGCCCCTGGGGACCGTCGCCGCCGCCCGGGCCGTCCTGGAGGGCGCTGAGCGGCCTCTGGACGTGCTGGTGGACGACGGCGGGGGTGTGGTTCTCGGCGGGCTGTGGATCCCCGGCGGCTACGGCCCCGGCGGTGAGACGGACGTGCCGGCCGGGCCGGTGCCGGCCGTGGCGACACCGGCGGGCGCGGCTGGGCCGAACGGGTCTGCGGAGGCGGCCGAGGGCGGCGTGGAGGCCATGGAGCCGGTGGACGCCGGCGCCGGCCCGGGTTGCGCCGCGGGAGAAGGCGTGGGCGGCAGAGGTGGTGAAGGTCACCAGCCGTGGTGGTCCCCCGCCGCGCGCACGGCCCGCTCCGCGCTCACCCTGCTGACCGGTCCGGCGGCCGCGGGCCGTGTCCCGCTGCCCGGCTGCACCCGGCTGCGGGTCGAGGCCGACGGGGTGCTCGTCACCGACCTCGACCGGCCGCTCACCCGCCTCTCCGTGGCGGCCGCGGACGGCGGCCTCGCGGAGCTCACGGTCCACACGCACGAAGCCGACCGCCCCCCTCAGCGCTCGCGCGCCCGCCGCATCACGGTCTCCGGCCCGGCCTTCCGCTACCGGGCGGACAACGCCCTCGCGGGCCCGGTCCGCAGACGGACGTGGACGACGCACGCGGAAGGGTGGCGGCTGGTGCTGCCGCGGGGGTAGGCCGGGGCTGCCGGGGGGCAGGTCCGCCGTGCCGGGCGGCGGTCAGCCGCCCGGCGTGACCAGGCCCGCCTCGTAGGCGAAGACCGCCGCCTGCGTCCGGTCGCGCAGGCCGAGCTTCACCAGGATGCGGCTGACGTGCGTCTTGACGGTCGACTCGGCGACGACGAGGTGCGCGGCGATCTCCGAGTTGGAGCGCCCCTGCGCGACCAGCACGAGCACCTCCGTCTCCCGTTCGGTCAGCTCCCCGACCCGCTCCTGCGTGGGCGGCCTGGGCGCGCCGAGCCGGGAGAACTCCTGGATCAGGCGCTTGGTGACCGTCGGCGCCAGCAGGGCCTCCCCCGCGGCCACCACCCGCACGCCGTCCGCGAGCTGCCGCGCCGAGGCGTCCTTGAGCAGGAAGCCGCTCGCTCCCGCCCGCAGCGCCTGGTAGACGTACTCGTCCAGGTCGAAGGTGGTCAGGACCAGCACCTTCGCGTCCGCATCGGCGGCGACGATCTCCCGGGTGGCCTCCAGTCCGTTGAGCACGGGCATCCGGATGTCCATCAGGACGACGTCAGGGCGCAGAGCGGCGACCTTTTCCACAGCCTGCCTGCCGTCGACGGCCTCACCGATGACCTCGATGTCCGGCATGGCGTTCAGGAGGACGGAGAAGCCCTCGCGGACCATCATCTGATCGTCCACGATCAGCACGCGGATGGTCATGCGGCGGCCTCGCCGTGAGCGGTCTGCTCGCCCGGGGCGACCGGCAGGAAGACCGCGACCTCGTAGCCGCCCTCGGCCGTCGCCTCCGCGGTCATCTCGCCGCCGAGCATCGCGACGCGCTCGCGCATCCCGAGGACGCCGTGGCCGGCGCCGGGCGACGGCTTCGCCAGCCGGTTCGGCGCGCCGTTGACCACGCGCAGGCCCAGCCCGCCGAGGACGTAGCTGACCTCCACGCGCGCACCGGCGCCCGGCGCGTGCCGCAGGACGTTGCTGAGCGCTTCCTGCACGATCCGGTACGCCGAGAGTTCCACGCCCTGCGGCAGCGGCCGCACGGCGCCCGTCGTCACGTGCTCGACGGGCAGCCCCGCGGAGCGGACGTTCTCGATCAGGCCGGGGAGCGCTTCGAGCGTGGGCTGCGGGGCCTCCGGATCGGCGAACGCGTCGGGGTTCTCCGAGCGGACGACGCCGAGGACCCGGCGCAGCTCGGTCAGCGCCGCGACGGCGTTCTCCCGGATCGTCTGGAACGCCGCCGCGAGCTCGGGCGGGGTGTCCTCGACCCGGTACGGGGCGGCCTCGGCCTGGATGGCGACGACCGACATGTGGTGCGCCACGACGTCGTGCAGCTCCCGGGCGATGGTCGTGCGCTCCTCCAGCACGGTGCGGCGCGAACGCTCGACCTCGGTGACGGCCGCCTGCGCGGCGACCTGCTGCTTGCTCTCGCGCAGGCCGCGGCCGGCGGCGGCGGCGAAGAGCAGCACTCCGGCCAGGAGCATCATCTCGGCCATGTCGCCGCCGATGGTGTCGTACGGGCTGCCGGCCCGGGCGAACACACTGATGAACACCCCCAGCGCGCCGGTCAGCAGCCACATCTCGGCCGCCACCCGCGGGCGGGTGCGCAAGGTGACGACCAGCATGACCACGAGGTGCGAGAGGAAGGTGACCGGGTTCCACGGGCCCATGGCGTAGCCGCCGAAGAACAGGCTGGTGAAGAGCAGCACCCCCGCGGACAGCCACCAGGCGCCGACCGGCCGGAAGAGCGTCATCAGCATCGGCACGCCGACGAACAGCGCCGTGAGCATGCCGAGCAGTCCGCCCGCTTCGGCGAAGGTCACGAGCATGACCATGCCGGTGAAGGCGGTGAACGCCGCGTGCGGGAGCCACCGGGCGTACCGGGCGGCCCGGCGGGGCAGCAGCCGGACCAGCCCGTGGTCCGCGGCGAGCGGCGGCAGCGGCCGGAAGGCGAAGGCGTCGTGGAAGAGGTCCTCGCGCAGCCGGTCGAGGGCGCCTCTCGCTATCCGCATCTCACTGCGCATGCGGGGCTCATAGGTGTCGGTCACGCCATCAACCGTAGGCAACGGGCATTCGTAGGGCGTCCCCATGAATGGGGATCTCTCGGGGTCCTCCTTAAGACGGACGCCGCCCCGGAGGGGGACTACGGAGCGGGACTACGAAGGGGCATTACGGAGGGGGATTACAGCGCCCCGGCCCCCAGCGCCGTCAGCAGCGTGCCGCACGCCGCAGTGCCCGGTGTCACAGGGGCGTAGTGGCCCACGCCCGGGAGGATCTGCAGGATGACGTCCGCCCCGGGGTGCCGCATCGCCGCCGCGGCGTAGGACCGGGACAGGGCGACGGGGACGTCGGCATCGGCGTCGCCGTGGAGGACCGTGACCGGGACGCGGGCGGGGCCCCGGAGGACCGGATCGGCCTGCGGGCGGTGCCCCCCGACGCCCGAAAACCGGTGCCCCCCGGCGCCCGGAAAACGGTGCTCCCCGGCGCCCAGGAAGTCGTCCACCGCGCCCCCGCTCAGCCGCAGCTCCCGCGCCCGGGCGAGGTCGGCGACCGGTGCCACGGCGACGACGGCGTCCACGCCGGGCGGGCGCACGACCCCGCTCGCCGCGCACAGGGCCAGGTGCCCGCCCGCCGAGTGCCCGGCGAGCACATGCCGGGAGGGCGGCCCGCCGGGGCGCACGCGGACGTTCAGGGCGCGCAGGGCGTCGTCCAGGGTCTGCGGCCAGCCGCCGCCCCCGTCCGCGCCGACGCGGCGGTACTCGGCCAGGGCGACCTCCACGCCGCGCGCGGCCAGGGCCGCCGCGAGGGGTGCGAGGTGACGGCGGTCGTACGCCTCGCGCCAGAACCCGCCGTGCAGCAGCGTCACGCGCACGCCGGAAGGGGCGGCGGGCAGGTGGAAGTCGACGACCTGGCTCGGGTGCGGGCCGTAGGGGACGGTCGCGTCGGGCGGGACGTACGGCAGGCCGAACAGGGCGGCTTCCTCTTCGTCCGCCGTCATCGCCCGGCCCCCTCCCCCACATCTGCCAGAACGTCCGCCAGCACCCGCGCGGCCCGTTCCGCGTCCGCGAAACGCGTGTACAGCGGCGTGAAACCGAACCGGAGGACGTCGGGGCGGCGGAAGTCGCCGACGACGCCGCGGCGGACGAGCTCCGCCATGACCTCCCCGGCGCCTCCCGCGGGGCCCGCCGCGCAGCGCAGCGACACCTGGCTGCCGCGCTCCGCGTGTGCCTGCGGCGTCACGGACTCGACGCGGCCCTGCGGCACGTATGCCTCGACGCAGCGCAGGAAGAAGTCGGTGAGGGCGAGGCTCTTGGCGCGGACCGCCGCGAGGTCCACGCCGTCCCAGACGTCGAGGGCGGCGTCGAGGGCGAGGAGCGAGAGGATCTCCGGCGTGCCGACGCGGCCGCGGGCGGCGCCGTCGGCGGGTGCGTAGGCGGGGTCCATGGCGAAGGGGTCGGCGTGGGAGTTCCAGCCGGGGAGCGGGGAGTCGAAACGGTCTTGCAGGGCGCGGCGCACGTAGAGGAAAGCGGGCGCGCCGGGGCCGCCGTTGAGGTACTTGTACGTGCAGCCGACCGCGAAGTCCGCCCCGCCGGCGTCGAGGTGGACGGGGAGCGCGCCCGCGCTGTGGCACAGGTCCCACACGGTGCGGGCGCCGGCCGCGCGGACGGCCGCGGTGACGGCGGGGAGGTCGTGGAGGCGGCCGGTGCGGTAGTCGACGTGGTTGACGAGGGCGACGGCGGTGCGCGGGCCGGCCTCGCGGGCCATGTCCGCGGCGTCGACGGGGCGGATCCGGCAACCGGTCATGCGGGCGGCGGAACGGGCGATGTAGCCGTCGGTGGGGAAGGTGGCGGCGTCGACGAGGATCTCGTCCCGGCCGTCGCCGTCCCGCTCGGCGAGACGGACGGCGGCGACGACCGCCTTGAAGACGTTCACGCTCGTCGAGTCGCCCACCACGACCTGGCCCGGTCCGGCCCCGACGAGAGCGGCGACGCGGTCGCCGACCCGCTCGGGCGCCGCCCACCAGCCGGATTCCTCCCAGGAGCGGATGCCCAGCCGCCCCCACTCGCGCCCGACCACGTCGGCCAGGCGCCCGGCGACGGCGCGCGGCGGAGCGCCCAGCGAGTTCCCGTCGAGGTAGACGACGCGGTCGTCCAGGTCGAACTCGGCGCGCTTGAGCGCCAGTCCGTCGGCGGCGTCGAGCGCCGCGGCCTCCTTGGCCGGCACCGCGTCAGACACGGCTGCGCGCCGTCCACAGCTCGGGGAAGACGCTCTTCGCCGCGCGCTTCTCCAGCCAGGCGACGCCCGGCGAGCCACCGGTGCCCACCTTCGCGCCCATGGCCCTGCGCGTGGCCACCAGGTGGTCGTTGCGCCAGCGCCAGACGAGCTCCGCGACCTCGGTCAGGGCCTCGCCCAGGCGGCACTCCTCGCTGCCCTCGTCGCCCGCGTAGACGCGCTGCCACACGTCCTCCACGGCCGGGACCGGGACGTACCGCTCGGCGGGATCGCGGTCGAGGACGTCGGCGGGTATCGCGTGCCCGCGCCGCGCAAGCCAGCGCAGCACCTCGTCGTACAGGCTCGGGGCGTGCAGCGCCTCGGTCAGCTCGGCGTGCGTGCGGGGCGCTCCGCGGTAGGGCACGAGCATGGCCGGGGCCTTCTCGCCCAGGAGGAACTCCAGGCGCCGGTAGGTCGCCGACTGGAAACCGGACGCCTCGCCGAGCGCGCCGCGGAAGGCGTTGAACTGGGTGGGCGTCAGGTGCGCCAGCGGCTCCCAGGAGGCGTTGAGGGAGGCCAGCTCGTACGTCGAGCGCCGGAGCGCCGCCATGGCGGTGGGCAGGTCGTCCTCGCGGAGGGCGCGTGCGGCGGTGGTCCACTCGTGGACGATGACGGTGAACCACAGCTCCATCACCTGGGTGGTGACGAGGAAGACCATTTCCCCGGGGTCGTCGGAGAGGGGCTTCTGGAGGCGGGTGAGGACTTCGGCCCGTACGTAGTCCTCGTACGGCGTGGTGCCCCGGAATTCGAGGTTCGGGGACTCGGCGGTCTCCGGCCCGGTGGCCTCGGGGGCCATGGGGAAGGGCGGCTGCGGATGCGACATCGCGTACTCCTAGGCGCGTTGCTCCCGGGTAGCGGTCCGCCCCTTTCCGTCGCCTTCGGAGCCCCGGTCCCCTGCGCGCATCATGCGTCCCGGACACCACCTACGGCAAGAGCCGAGAGTGGTGTCCGGTGCCCGTGGGGCGGCTCAGCCCAGGGTGCTGGCGGCCGTGGGGGAGCTGTCGCGCAGGAAGGTGGAGCAGCGCTCGTACTCCTCCTGCTCGCCGATCGCCTGCGCGGCGCGCGCGAGGGCGTGCAGCGCGCGCAGGAAGCCGCGGTTCGGCTCGTGCTCGAAGGGGACGGGGCCGTGGCCCTTCCACCCGCTGCGGCGCAGGGCGTCGAGGCCGCGGTGGTAGCCGGTGCGGGCGTAGGCGTAGGACTCGACGACCCGGCCGGCCTCGAACGCCTCGTCGGCGAGCTGCGCCCACGCGAGCGAGGATGCCGGGTACTTCGCGGCGACCTCGGCGGGGGCCGCCCCGGAGGCGAGCAGCTCGCGCGGCTCCGGGTCGTCGGGCAGGTGGGTCGGGGGCGGGCCCCCGAGCAGGTTCTCGTGAATGGACATGGGCTCCAGTCTGCCCTTCCGCTGCGCTTTGCGTTACCGGGCACCGGGGGCTTTCCCCAGGCAGGCTCCCCGCCCGCGCACCGCCCGGTGGCCCCTCGCCCGGTGACCGCTTGCACGACTTGCACGGCGCCGCCGCGCCCGGTCACGCGTCCCCGGGGTCCAGCGGCGGCGAGGCCGTGCCGCAGTGGTAGGCGGCCTCCGGGTGGCAGGGCTCCTCGCCGGTGGGCTTGGGGGCGCGCAGGCACGTCGAGCGGACCGTGAACCAGGCCAGTGCCGCGCCCAGCACCAGGGAGCCCGCGCACCAGTACATCGCCTTGCGGAAGGTGTCGCCGAACGCCTCGGGGTCGCGGTAGGCGTCCGGGCCCATGCCCACCAGCAGGGGCAGCGCGGCCACGGCGACCAGGCCCGCCGCGCGGGCGGCCGCGTTGTTGATGCCGCTGGCCAGTCCGGCGCGGGCCACGTCCACGGAGGCCAGGACCGTCGCCGTGAGCGGGGCGACCAGCGCGGTCATGCCCAGGCCGAGGACGACGAGCGCGGGCAGCACGTCCGACCAGTACGAGGAGCCGCCGTCGACGCGGGCCATCAGCAGCATGCCGGCCGCGCACAGCAGGGACCCCGCCGTGAGCGGCAGCCGCGGGCCGATGCGCTGGGCGATCTCCCCGGAGCGGGCCGACAGCAGCAGCATCAGCACCGTGGTCGGCAGCAGGGCCGTGCCCGCCGCGAGCGCCGACCAGCCCAGCACGACCTGCAGCTGCAGCACGGAGAGGAAGAAGAAGCCGCTGAAGGCCGCGTAGACGAACACCGTGACGGCGTTGATCGACGAGAACAGGCGGATGGAGAAGATCTCCATCGGGAGCATGGGGCCGGGTCTGCGGGCCTCCACCCGGCAGAACGCGACGCCCAAGAGGACGCCGGCGACCGCGGGGCCGATCACCCAGGCCGAAGCGCCCTTGTCGGGGGCCGCGATCAGCGCGTACGTCACCGCGCCGAGGGCGAGCGCGCCCAGCGCCGCACCGAGCACGTCGAAGCGCCCGCCGGCGTTCGGGTCGCGCGTCTCCGGTACGTACTTCACGGCCACGGGGACGCACACCGCCGCCAGCGGCAGGTTGATCAGGAACACCCAGCGCCAGCCCGGGCCGTCCACCAGCCAGCCGCCGACGAACGGGCCGATCGCGGAGGCCACCCCGCCCAGCCCCGACCACGCGCCGACGGCCGCGGCCCGGTCCCCGGGGCGGAAGACGGCCTGGATGAGGGCGAGCGAGCCGGGGGTGAGCAGCGCGCCGCCGATGCCCTGGAGGGCGCGCGCCGCGATCAGCACCCCGGCGTTCGGGGCCATCCCGCACAGGAGCGAGGCGAGGGCGAACCACACCACGCCGACGACGAAGATCCGGCGGCGGCCGAAGCGGTCCCCCAGCGCACCGCCCAGCAGGATCAGGCCGGCGAGGGTGAGCATGTAGGCGTTGACGGTCCACTGCAGGCCGGCCAGGTCCGCGCCGAGGTCCCGGCCGATGTGCGGCAGGGCGACGTTGACGACGGTGCTGTCGAGCATGGCCATGCCCGAGCCGAGGACGGCCGTCAGGAGCACCGCGCGCCCCGTGGCGGTACCCAGGCGCACTCCGGGGCCGCCGTCGGCCGCGAGGGGCTCTCCCGCGGCCCCGGCCCGCCCCGCTGCCGGGGACGGGGACAGAGGCGGGGACGTGGACGGGAGCGGAGGACGCTCGGAGCCGGGCCCGCGTCCGGGGTCCGGTGCGGAGTCGCTCATGCCGCGATCATCCCCCGGCCGGGCGGGCGCGGCCACGCGAAGGGCCCGGCCCCGCTCGGTGAGCGGGACCGGGCCCTCGAAGCCGTACGGGCAGCCGTGGCTGCGCCGGTGGCTACTTCAGCTTGGTGCCGGTGGAGCGCAGGTCCGCGCACGCCTTGGTGACGCGCTCGGCCATGCTCGCCTCGGCCAGCTTGCCCCAGGTGCGCGGGTCGTAGGTCTTCTTGTCGCCGACCTCGCCGTCGACCTTCAGGACGCCGTCGTAGTTCTTGAACATGTGGGCCGCCACCGGACGGGTGAAGGCGTACTGGGTGTCGGTGTCGAGGTTCATCTTCACGACGCCGTTCTCCAGCGCGGTGCGGATCTCCTCCTCCGTGGAGCCGGAGCCGCCGTGGAAGACGAAGTCGAACGGGTCGGCCTTGCCGTGCTTGGCGGCGATGCCGTCCTGCAGCTCGCGGAGCAGCTCGGGGCGGAGCACGACGTTGCCCGGCTTGTAGACGCCGTGGACGTTGCCGAAGGAGGCGGCCAGCAGGTAGCGGCCCTTCTCGCCCAGGCCCAGGGCCTCGGCGGTGCGCTCGACGTCGGCGACGGTGGTGTAAAGGTCGTCGTTGATCTCGTGGGAGACGCCGTCCTCCTCGCCACCGGTCGGGGTGATCTCGACCTCGAGGATGATCTTCGCCTTCACGGCCTCGGCGAGGAGCTCCTTCGCGATGGCGAGGTTCTCGTCGAGCTTCTCGGCGGAGCCGTCCCACATGTGGGACTGGAAGAGCGGGTTCTGACCGGCGGCGACGCGCTCCTGGGAGATCGCGAGCAGCGGGCGGACGTAGCCGTCCAGCTTGTCCTTCGGGCAGTGGTCGGTGTGCAGCGCGATGTTGACCGGGTACTTCTTGGCGACGACGTGCGCGAACTCGGCGAGCGCGACGGCGCCCGAGACCATGTCCTTGCTGTACTGACCGCCCAGGAACTCCGCACCGCCGGTGGAGATCTGGATGATGCCGTCGCTCTCCGCCTCGGCGAAACCGCGCAGCGCGGCGTGGAGGGTCTGCGTCGAGGTGACGTTGATGGCCGGGTAGGCGAACTTGCCTGCCTTCGCCCGGTCGAGCATCTCGTTGTAGACCTCGGGGGTTGCGATGGGCATCTGTCCGCTCCTTGTGATGTGCGGGTACGGGCGTGGTTCGGGGCCCTGACCTAGGGGGCGACGGTCATCGTCGCCCCCATACTCCCAGACTCCCCGAATTACTCCACATGAGGCTCACCACGCTCATTTGAGCCCGGGCATGCACAGGGGGTGTGGTTTCACGTGAAACCACACCCCCGGGCCTGGACGCCGCAGGGAAACGGCCGGCCAGGCAGAAGAAAACAGCAGGTCAGGACAGACCCAGGTCCCCCAGCGCATAGCCGGTGACGTAACGCAGGCCGGCACCCTCGATCGCGGAAGCGGCCCCGCGGTCGACGATCGTCGCGACCGCGACGACCTCCGCGCCCGCCTCGCGCGCCGCCTCGACGGCGGTCAGCGGGGAGCCACCGGTGGTCGAGGTGTCCTCGACCACCAGGACGCGGCGGCCCTTGATGTCCGGGCCCTCGATGCGGCGCTGCATGCCGTGGGTCTTCTGCGCCTTGCGGACGACGAACGCGTCCAGCTTGCGGCCGCGCGCGGCGGCGGCGTGCAGCATCGACGTGGCCACCGGGTCCGCGCCCAGGGTGAGCCCGCCCACGGCGTCGAAGTCCAGGTCGGCCGTGGCGTCCAGCATGACCTGGCCGACCAGCGGCGCGGCCTCGGCGTCCAGGGTGATCCGGCGCAGGTCGATGTAGTAGTCGGCCTCCTTGCCGGAGGAGAGGGTCACCTTGCCGTGGACCACGGCCTTGTCCTTGATCTGCTGCAGCAGGGCGTCGCGGGTGCTCATGCCCATGAGCTTAGGCCAGCGTCCGCCAGGTCCACGTCGTCGAGATCTCCAGCGGGTCGATGGGCGTGACGAGGCGCGGCAGGGTGTTCAGGCCGTTGGGCGGGCCCGACTGCGGCTCGACGCAGACGGCCGCCTCCTGCTCGTCGTAGACGACGACCCACTCGGCGCGGCTCGCCACCTTCAGCTCCAGCGCGCCGGGCCAGGTCAGGGTCACGTCGACGCCGTCGGGCATCCCGAAGCAGTCGTCCCAGGGGCCCGGGAGGGGGTCGATACGGCGGCCGGTGGGGATGTGGTCGTCGCCGCGCTCCTCCTGCCAGCCGGGGGTGAAGTCGAGCCGGACGTCCTCACCGGCGCCGAGGTTGCGCAGGAACCAGGGGTGCCAGCCGGCCTGCGCCGGGAAGGAGTCGCTCGCCGCCTCCACGCCCATGGTGAGGGTGACGGCATCGGGGGCCAGCTCGACCAGCTGCGTGACCCGGCCGGGGTACGGCCAGGGCGCGGCGAGGTCGTAGGTGAAGGCGGCGGAGGAGGCGTCCGCCCGGGCCGTGCGCCAGGCCGTGTCGCGGCCGGTGCCGTGGATGGCGTGAGGAGGGTGGTTGACGGGCATCTGGTGCCGCTCGCCGCCGTTGCGGAACTGTCCCAGCTCGATCCGGCCGCACCACGGGACCATGGGGAAGCAGCCGTACTTGTCGCCTTGGCGCAGGAGTTCGGTCCCGCCGATGCGGAGGCTGGTCAGCCGGCAGCCGTGTGCGGGATCCACCGTGAGCTCGGCGTCCCCGGCCTTGAGCTGGACCGGCTGCGCGGACCCGTCGATGCGTCCGGAGCGGTCGCCGGCGTCGTCTGTGCGTACGTCATTCGTCACGGTTACGACCCTATGGGCATCCGCCGCCGCGGGCATCCGGCCCGGGACAGGAGCAACCGTTCGCGGGACCCGACCGGGCGTCAGCGACCCCTCGGCAGCCACGTTTCGGCCCGCTGGCAGGCCGTCAGGCCGCCGGTCCGCGGACCAGCCGTCCGCCGATCCACCGGCCCGGCAGGCCGCCGGTCGGCCGGGCCGTCAGCGGCGGCGGCGCAGCACGCGTCCGACCACGACCGCCGACGCCAGCGCCACCGCAGCGGCCGGGGCCGCCCACCGCAGGGCGGTCGCCGTCGCCGAGGCCGCCTCCGGCGCCGGGACGGGGGCGTAGCGGCCGCGGGGCGGCGCGTGGTCGACCTCCTCGGCGCTGCGGCCGATCATCGTGCGGCGGGCGTGCGCGGCCTCGGCCGGCGGCTCGTCGTCGTCCACGTCGTCCACCTCGTCCTCGTCGAGGTCGTCGGCCAGGTCGTCCGCGAGGTCGTCGTCGGCCGAGGGGTCGAGGGACGGCGACGGAACGGCCGTGTCGAAGACGCTGCCGCCCTCCAGCCGGGGGCCGCCGCCGGCCTCCTCCTCCGCATCCTCGCGCAGCTCCTCCACCAGCGCCGCGGCGAAACGGTCCAGCAGTCTGCGCGCGGTCGCCTCGGTGGTCTTCTCGTCGAACTCGGCCAGACGGCCGCCGGTGGTCACCGTCCCGGCGCACGTCAGCCGCGAGCCGCCCGGCGCCTCCGCCAGCACGCCCTGCAGCGTCAGCGCCACCGTCCCGGAGCCCCGCACCTCGGCGCCCGTGCCGGAGAGCTCGTACGCACCCTCCCGCTCGGTCAGCCGCAGGTGGCCCCGGTAGGTGATGGTCGAGCCGCCTATGCGCAGCCGCAGCCGCCCGGCGACGGTCTCACCGGAGGCGTCGGCACTGTCCTGGTGCAGGCCGGGAACGCACCGGGCCACCCGCGCCGGATCGGCGAGGACCCGGCGCACCGCCTCGACGGGGAACGGAACGAACACCTCATGCTCCATATCAAGCGAGCCTACCCACCGGGCCCCTCACCAGGGCCTCTCGGGACGGATTTTCGTGGAGCCCGCCGCCGCCCGGCTTCCGTCACGGCGGCCCCCGGTCGCCGGTACGGGCCTCAGTCGCCGACCGTGAAGCGCTCGCCGATGTGGTTCGCCTCCTCGATCTCGTCGACGAGGGCCACCGCGTAGTCCTCGGCGGAGATCCGCGACTTACCGTTCCCGTCCACGACGAGGTCGTCCAGGGCCGTGCGGTAGGTGCCCGTGCGCTCGCCCGGCTCGATGAGGCCCGCGGGGCTGAGGTTGGTCCAGCGCACGTCGGTCACGGTGCGGTAGTAGTCCAGGGCGTCACCGTGGGCGTGCATGATCTGCAGCAGGAACTCGGGCAGCCCCTCGGCGTCCCACACCTGCTTGCCGTCCGGCGTGCGCAGCGAGCCCGCACCGCCGACCGTGATCAGCCGCGGCGCCTTGTCGCCGAGCGCGCGGACCCCGGCCACCAGCGACTTCGCCGCGGGCTCGATGGTCGCGACGTGCCCGGGACCGTCACCACCGCCGACCGCGCTGACGACGACGTCCTGGCCCTGGGCCACGGCCTCGACGGAACGGGGGTCGAGGACGTCACCGGTGACGACCGTCAGGTTCTCGTGCTTCTCGGTGAGCTTCGCGGGGTCGCGGACGACGGCCGTGACCTGGTGGCCGCGGTCCAGGGCCTCGCGCAGGACGCGGCTGCCGATGGTGCCGTTGGCGCCGAAGAGGGCGATCTTCGCCATGGGGTTCTTCTCCTCAGGAAGTGCAGTGCAAAAGCTGCTGAAGTGGGGGTGGTCCGAAGGGGGAGTGCTGGTCCGAAGGGAGGTGCCGGTCCGACGTGGGGAACCAGCAGGCGTCGGTGATCAGTGCTGGTCGAGAGCGCGGGTGAGCCCGCGGGCGCTGGTCGTCGGGCCGCCGAGCCGCCGCAGCCCGCCGGGCGTGTGCAGCAGCAGCGTCGGGAAGCTGTCGACGCCCAGCCGCCGGACCTCCCGGAACTCGGCCTCCGCGGCGCGCCGCGTGGCCGGGTCGGCGAAGGCGGCGACGGCCGCGTCGGCGTCCACGCCGCCGAGCCCGGAGGCGACCGCCCGCACCGTCTCCGGGTCGGACAGGCTCCGCCCGTCCACGTACCAGGCGCGCTGCAGTGCACCCGCGAACTCCAGTGTCCGCTCGGGGGCCTGCTCGCGCAGCGCGGCGAGGGCCGTTGCGGCGGCGGCCGAGTCCAGGACCGCCGAGCCGTCGGCGAACGCCTTCGCGTAGCCCGGGCCGAAGACCGCACCGGTCAGCTCGCCGATCCGGGCGTCCGCCTGGGGAATGTAGGGATAGGCGGACACCGGCTGCGCCCGCGGGCCGGTGAACAGCCCGCCGCTGAGCACCGTCAGCTCGATGCGGTCGGCATTCGCCTCCGCGAATTCCCGGATGGTGGGGCCGTAGCCGTAGCACCAGCCGCAGTAGGCGTCGAAGGCGTACGTCAGCTGGTGCCGCGCGGTGTCTTTCTGCCGTGCCATGTCCGTCCCTGCATTTCTCTTGCCCGCACTGGCTTGTGCGTTCCCGCACCGGCTTGTGCGTTACGACCACGCTAAAGGCGTTTTTCGCCCATAAACAGGTAAGCTCGCGTCTCGTCATGGTGAAAAAGCGACACGACGACGGGAAGCATTCCGCCGGGGAGATCATCGAGCTCGTCTACCAGGCCCCGCCCGGCACGCCCGCCGGCGTCGAGGTGATGCCGGTGGCCGAGCTGCGCACGCGTGCCCCCGAGGGCCTCCTGGGCACCCCGCAGCGGCTCGATTTCCACCAGATCATCGCCGTCCGCTCCGGCGCGACCGCGCACACCGTCGACTTCACCGGTCACTGGCTCGAAGAGGGATCGGTGCTGTGGGTGCGCCCGGGACAGGTGCAGCAGTTCGGCGACCCCGAGCTGATCGAGGGCACGGTCGTCCTCGTCCAGCCCGGTTTCCTGCCGTCCGGCAGCCCCGTGGCGGCGGTGGCCGACGATCCCTTCCGCCCGGTGGTGTGGCAGCCGGTGGGCCAGGACCGCGAGGCCGTCTTCTGCGCCGTGGGCCACCTCGAAGCGGACTTCCGCACGGGCACCGGCCTGCCCTCCGATGTGCACACCGACGTCCTGCGGCACCTGCTGTCCGTGCTGGTGCTGCGGCTCGCGCACCTGACGGCCCCCGTCGGCAGCAGGGTGCCCGCCCCGGCCGACGCCTTCCTGCGCTTCCGGGCCGCCGTCGAGCGGGACTTCGCCACCAGCCACCGGGTCGCCGACTACGCCCGGGCGCTCGGCTACTCCTCCCGGACGCTCTCGCGGGCGACGGCGGCCGCGGCCGGGGTGGGCGCCAAGGAGTTCATCGACCGGCGGGTGATGCTGGAGGCCAAGCGGCTGCTCGCGCACAGCGGGCTGCCCGCCGCGCGGATCGCGGGCCGGATCGGCTTCGACGACGCGGCGAACTTCTCCAAGTTCTTCCAGCACCGGGAAGGGTGCTCACCGGGCGCCTTCCGCAGCCGCATGCGCGGCCCCGCCGCTCCCTCTTGAGCCGGTCCTCTCACTTCCCCTCACTCCCCCGCACTTCCCCTCACTCCCCGTACCGCGGGTGCATCAGTGTGGACGGCCGCAGCCCCGGCTCCCTGCTGCGCTCGGCCGCCCGCCCGGCCGCCATCAGGCCCTCGTGGTCGAGGGAGAGCAGAGGGGGCCGCACCGGTGGGAGCTGCAGCGGCAGCGGCTCGCGGGCGGCGAGGAGGAAGCTCCAGTCCTCGCCCTCGCCGCCGCGCGCGGGGCCGCGGCCCGGGCCGCCGGAGAAGCCGCTGCCGTCGACGCGGTAGGGCCTGCTGTACAGCCCGGACGCGCGGACCGTGGCATCGACCGTCCAGAAGACGTGGGGGCGGGCGGCGAGCGTGCCGGCGTGGACGGCGAGCCGCCCGCCGGGGGCCAGCCGGCGCTCCACCAGGCCGTAGAACTCCTGGGAGTAGAGCTTGGTGCTGGGGGTGATGCCGGGGTCGGGGAGGTCGGAGACGACCACGTCGAAGGAGGCCTCGCCGGGCGGGCGGGAGCGCAGCCATTCGAAGGCGTCGTCCGTGACGAGCCGGACCCTCGGATCGCGGTAGGCCGCGTGGTTGAGGGCCACGAGGTCGGGGTGGGTGCGGGCCAGGCGCAGCACGGCCGCGTCGACTTCCACGACGGTCACCGAGGCGACGTCCTCGTAGCGCAGCACCTCGCGGACGGCGAGGCCGTCGCCGCCGCCGAGGACGAGGACCCTGCGGTGCGGGCCGTACATCGCGGGGTGGACGAGGGCCTCGTGGTAGCGGAATTCGTCGTTGCTATTGACCCTCAGGCGGCCGTCGAGGAAGAGCGAGAGCGGCTTGCCGCTCGCGCCGCCGCCGGTCAGGACGACCTCCTGGACCCCGGACTGGACGGCCACGCGGACGTCGCCGCCGTAGACGGCGTGGCGGGCGGCCCGCTCGAAGGGGCCGCTGAGGGCCGAGCAGGTGGCGAGGAGGGCGAGGACGAGGCCGTTGGCGGCGACGAGCGTCCAGCGGGTGCGCACGCTCAGGTCGCCGCGGAAGAGCCAGAGGACGAGGGCGCCGCCGGCGACGGCGTTGACGCCGCCGGTCAGCAGGGCGCCCGTCAACTGCCCGAGCACGGGCAGCAGGAGGAAGGGGAAGGCCAGGCCGCCGACGAGGGCGCCCACGTAGTCGGCGGCGAAGAGGTCGGCGACGGCGCCGCCCGCGTCCTGGCGGCGGATGCGCTGGATGAGGGTCATCAGCAGGGGCACTTCGGCGCCGATGAGCACGCCGATGGCGAGGGAGAAGCCGACCAGGGCCGGTCGCGCCTGGCCGAGCCAGGCGAAGCAGGCGTAGAGCGCCATGGCCGACAGCCCGCCTATGAGCGCCAGCACGGCCTCGACCGCGGCGAAGCCCAGGGCGGCGCGCCTGCGCAGGCGCTTGGCGAGCAGCGAGCCGATGCCCATCGCGAAGACCATGACCGACAGCACGACGGACGCCTGGGTGACGGAGTCGCCGATGAGATACGAGGCCAGGGCGACCAGCTCCAGCTCGTACACCAGCCCGCAGGCGGCGCAGATGAAGACGGTGGTCAGCACCACGAAGCGGCCGAGCCCGGCCGGTACGGGCAGCCGCGCCGGTACCGGGCGGTAGATCATGTTGCGAACGCTACGTTACGAAACGGCAACCCTTTGTCACCCACAAGGGTCTATTACGAGAGTGCCGCCGCCGTCCGTGCCCCCACTCTCGTGCGCGTCGCGACCAGCCGCCCCTCCTGGGGGTAGGCGTGCCAGGTGCGCCAGCTGACCTGGCCGTCGCAGCGCTGCGCGAGCAGCGCGGTGAAGGCGTGCGGGCTGCCCGGGAAGGTGCCCGCCAGGCCGTAGGGGTGCTCCGCGACCAGGGCGAGGAGCTCCTGGGCGCGGCCCGCGAAGGAGCCGTGGGAGAGCGTTTCTATCCGGGCCGCGAACTCGTACTCCCAGGCCCCGATGCGCTTGGCGACCCCGAGCGGCAGCGGGGTGGCGCTGCCCGGCAGACAGGCGACCGTCTCCGAGCAGACGCCGTCGTCCTCCTCCAGCAGGACCTGGTGGGAGGCGCCCAGCAGGCGCAGCTGGACCTGGGAGTCGGCGAGTTGCAGGTCGAGCACGGCCAGCGCGGGCAGGGGGTCCTTGCCCAGGCACCAGGCGAGGTCGGCGGCGCGGGTGTCGGTGTAGGTGGTCTTGAGGGTGGTGAGCATGGGTCGGCTCCGCAAGCACGCAGTGGAGGGTGGGCCGGCCCGCCGGGGAGGACCAGAGTCTTCGGACGAGGACCAAAGTCTTCGAGTGCGCCGGCTCATGCCCACATATGAGCTGTTTCCGTGGGTCCGGGGACGGTGAATACGGGATTCCCCGCAGCCTCGACGAAGCCCGCCGGGGAGTCGTCGTCTCGGCACGTGTCCCTGAATGAGAGGGAATCATGAAATGAGCAGCGCCCACAGCGTTTTTACCCATCTCATCGTGCTTTCCATCCACGC
Organism: Streptomyces sp. URMC 124; assembly: GCF_051386455.1. Classification (NCBI taxonomy): domain Bacteria; kingdom Bacillati; phylum Actinomycetota; class Actinomycetes; order Kitasatosporales; family Streptomycetaceae; genus Streptomyces; species Streptomyces sp. URMC 124. The sequence continues at coordinate 2,859 of NZ_JBPQTS010000051.1, read as the reverse complement.
GAGGGCCGAGCAGTTCAACTGTTCAGAATCTTTGCGGACCGGCGGGCTCCGCAGAACCCGCCGGATGCATATGCGATCAAGCATGGTCCGGCCGCAAAATCCGCGGACCGGCCGGGTTCAGGCGGCGTTCACCAGCTTCTCCACGGCCGAAATCACCGAATCCTCACGCTTGCAGAACGAGAAACGCACGAGATAGGACGGCGCATCGGGGCGCAGATTGAAGGCGGCCGTGGGAATGGCCACCACCCCGGCGCGCGTGGGGAGTTCACGGCAGAATCGCACGCCGTCCGAGTACCCCCACGCGCGGATGTCGGCCTGGAGGAAATACCCCGCCTCCGCGCGATAGGGGCGCAACCCGGCACTCGACAGGCCCCGGCTCAGCAGGTCGCGATTGCGCTGCAGGGTGCGCCGTAGCTCCGCCGCCCACTCCTCCACGCCGTCCAGCATCCGCGCGAGCGCCTCCTGGTAGGGCGTGCCGGAGGCGTAGGTGAGGAACTGCTTGGCGGCGCCGACCGCCCGGACGAGCTCCGCCGGCCCGCACACCCAGCCGACCTTCCAGCCGGTCACGTTGAACGTCTTGCCGGCCGACGAGATGGTCAGCGTACGCTCGCGCATCCCCTCCAGCGCGGCGATCGTCCCGTGGTGCGCGCCGTCGTAGACGAGGTGCTCGTACACCTCGTCCGTCACCACCGTCAGCCCGTGTTCGCGGCACAGGTCCGCGATGACGCCGAGCTCCCCGGCGGTGAAGACCTTGCCCGTCGGGTTGTGGGGGGTGTTGAGCACCAGCACCCGGGTGCGCGGGGTGACGGCGGCCCGCAGCGCGTCCGCGTCCAGCACGAAGACGTCGCCCTGTCCGGCGAGCGGGACGCCGACGACCTTCGCGCCGGCGAAGCGGGCGACCGCCGGGTAGGCGTCGTAGCAGGGGTCGAAGGCCAGCACCTCGTCGCCCGGGTCGCAGAGCGCGAGCAGCGCCGCGGCGAGGGCCTCCGTCGCCCCCGTCGTCACCAGCACCTCCTCCTGCGGGTCGTACTCCAGGCCGTAGCGCCGCGACTGGTGCGCCGCGACCGCCGCGCGCAGCACGGGGAAGCCGACGGCCGGCGGGTACTGGTTGCTGCCCGCCAGGACCGCCGCCGAGACGTCCTTCAGCAGGCCCGGCGGCGACGCCAGCTCCGGCACGCCCTGGCCGAGGTTGACCGCCCCCGTGCGCCGCGCGAGCTCCGTCATCTCCGTGAAGACCGAGGTGCCGAGGCCCTGCACCCGTGCGGCCGGGCTCCAGTCCTTGTTCATGCGATCCCGCTTCCCTGTCGGTTCCTGAGCCGGCCTCACGATATGCAGGCGGGTGCGCGCGGGCACAGGGCGTGCCCCAGGGGTCCCGCCCGCTCACGAGCGGCGCAGCACACGCTGCGCCGCGGACCGCGCAGACACTCCGCGATGCCCGCCGAGCGGGTGGAAGGCGCACCGCTTACGGGCGCTCCCGCTCGCGCGCGCGAGACGGGCGCCGCAAGGTCGAGGTGCCGACTAGGCCCAGTCACAGGTGCCGCCGAGGCCCCGGTCACAGGTGCCGAGAAGGCCCTGAGGCCGAGGCCGGGAGGCCGAGGATGCCGGAGGTCCCCCCGTGTCAGCCGACACCGCCGTCCCCGTCCGGGCGCCGGAGCCCCGCCCCGCGTCCGGCAACGCCCGCGTCCGCCGCGCCGAGCGGGCACGGGACGCCCTGCGCCGGGCGGCGCCCGCCCTCGCGTTCTACGCGGCGGCCCGGCTGACCGGCATGGCGACGATGGCCGCCTGGGCCTGGTGGATCGGCCGCCACCCGCGCACGCTGCTCGGCCACTCCTGGGACGGCATCTGGTACGCGGGCATCGCCCGGCACGGCTACGGCCTGATCCTGCCCTCGCCCACCAGCCGTGGCGTCGTCTTCAACGACCTCGCGTTCTTCCCGCTCTACCCCGGTCTGGTGCGGGCCGTCTCCACCGTCACCCCGCTCAGCGTCGTCGGCGCCGGCCTGGTGGTCGCCTGGCTGTCGGCCGCGGCCGCCGCCTGGGGCATCTACGCGCTGGGCGAGCGGCTGTACGGGCGCACGACGGCGACGCTGCTCGTCGTGCTGTGGGGGCTTTTGCCGCACGCGATCGTGCAGTCGATGGCGTACACCGAGCCGCTGATGACGGCGCTCGCGGCATGGGCGCTCTACGCCCTGGTCACCGGCCGGCCGCTGTGGGCCGGGGCGCTCGCCCTGCTCACCGGGCTCTCCCGGCCGAACGGGATCGCGGTCGCCGCGGCCGTCGTGTGCGTCACCGCGCTCACGCTGTGGCGGCACCCGGAGGCCCGGCGGAACCGGCGGGTGTGGGCGGGCGCAGCCCTCGCCCCGCTGGGCTGGACCGGCTACGTCGTCTGGGCCGGATACCGCTCCGGCGGCGGCCTGTTGGGCTACTTCGAGGTGCAGCGGCTGTGGGGCTCGCGGTTCGACTTCGGCCTGGACGCGCTGCGGTTCGTCCGGCACCTGATCACCGGGCGGGACTCCATGGCGTACTACATGACCGTGGCGGTCATCGCCGTCGCGCTCGTCGCGCTGGCCCTGCTGCTTCTGGAACGGCCGCGGCCGCACACGGCGCTGCTGGTCTACGCGCTCGTGCTCGTCGTCATCGCGGTCGGCGGATCGAGCTACTTCGCGTCCAAACCGCGGTTCCTGCTGCCGGCGTTCCCCCTGCTGCTCCCGGCGGCCCTGGCCCTCACGCGCGCGCGGCGGCGCACCCTGCTGACGACGCTCACGGCGATGGCCGGGCTGTCGTTCTTCTACGGGACGTATCTGCTGACGGTGGCGCGGATGCCGATGTAGGGGCGGCGGGGGCGGTCTCTTATACACAA